>JBDTBS010000248.1:0-10932 GCA_039924035.1 Aquihabitans sp.
CCGAGGCGAGATGGAGAAGCTGGAGTACCTGTCACCCGAACGAGTCGAGCTCCACTACAAGGTGCCGCTGGCCGAGGTGGTCACCGACTTCTTCGACCAACTGAAGAGCCGCACCCAGGGCTACGCCAGCCTCGACTATGAGCCCATCGGCTACGAGGCCTCAGACCTCGTGCGAGTCGACATCTTGTTGAACTCCGTGCCCGTCGATGCCTTCTCCATGATCATCCACCGTGACAAGTCCGACGACTACGGGCGCAAGATGTGCGAGAAGCTCAAGGAGCTCATTCCTCGCCAGATGTTCGACGTGCCCATCCAGGCGGCCATCGGTGGACGGTTCATCTCCCGCCAGACGGTCAAGGCCAAGCGCAAGGACGTGTTGGCCAAGTGCTACGGCGGCGACATCAGCCGCAAGCGCAAGCTCCTGGAGAAGCAGAAGGAGGGCAAGAAGAAGATGAAGAACATCGGCCGCGTCGAAGTTCCCCAAGAGGCCTTCGTATCCGCTCTCAAGCTCGACGACTGAGGCCATCGGGCGCTCACCGCCTGGCACTCGGTAGCATCGAGTGCCAACGCAACCATTGAGGACCGTGATGCTCGACGAGCGAAAAGCTTCGATCCTCCGCGCCGTGGTGGAGGAGTACATCAAGAGTGCCCAGCCCGTGGGCTCAGGGCTCGTTGCCGACGCGCCCGGAGTGAGCGTGTCGTCGGCCACCGTTCGCAATGAGATGGCCGCGCTCGAAACCGACGGGTTCCTCACTCAGCCCCACACATCAGCGGGGCGGATACCCACCGAGAAGGGCTACCGATACTTCGTCGACGCGCTGGCCGAACCGTCGCTCGGCCGGGCGGCATCGGTGCAGGTGAAGGAGTTCTTCGACCAGGCCCATGCCGGCATCGAACAGATGCTCACCGATACCACCCGTCTGCTCACTGGCCTCACCGACTATGCGGCCGTGGTCATCGGCCCTCACCACGAAGCAGGCAAGATCCGGTCCGTGCAGCTGGTGGGTCTGGCCCCCCAGGTGGCACTACTCGTGGTGGTCCTCGGCAACGGTGCGGTGGAGAAGCGCACGATCGACCTGCCCGCCGAAGCCAACGACGAAGAACTGGCCAGGGCCAGCGCCCACCTCAACACCCATGCCATCGGCCACCCGCTGACCACGCTGAGCCAGGCGTCGCTGAGTGGTGACCCCAGCCTCGACCCCCTCCTGGTAGCGGTGCAGACTCAGGCCGGCGCGGCCGAGGACGACACCGAGCAGGTCTTCGTGACCGGGGCATCGCGCATGGCGGCATCGTTCGAAGCCGTCGAGACGGTCCGCTCTGTGCTCACCATCCTCGAACAACAACTGGTGGTGGTGTCGCTGCTGCGCGACGTGGTCGATCGTGGCCTCAACGTGGCCATCGGTAGCGAGACGGGCATGCAACCGCTGGCCGAGTGCGCCCTGGTGGTCGCCCCCTACACCGTCGACGGGGAACAGGTGGGTACCGTTGGTGTCCTCGGCCCCACCCGTATGAACTATCCGCAGGCGCTCGCCGCGGTGGCCGTGGTCGGCCAACGCCTCGGGCACCGATTGAGCGAAGGCTGACGTGCCCACCGACTACTACGAACTCCTCGAGATCTCCCGGAGTGCCGATGGCGCCGAGATCAAGCGGGCCTACCGGGTGGCGGCCCGCCGCTACCACCCCGACACCAATCCCGACGATGCCGAGGCCGAGGCCCGCTTCAAGGAGATCGCCAAGGCCTACGAGACCTTGAGCGACCCTGATCGTCGCCGTCACTACGACCGGTTCGGAGCCGACGGCCCCCAGCAAGGTGGCGGCGATCCCTTCGGCGGTGGCGGTTTCGGAGACATCTTCGATGCCTTCTTCGGCGGCAACGGTGGTGGTGGCGGTGGCCACCGCTCCGGTCCCACCCAGGGACCCGACCTCGAAACGACCGTCGAGATCGACTTCGAGACGGCTGTGTTCGGTGGGGCCGAAGAGGTCACCGTGCGTACCGCGGTGGCTTGCGAGGACTGCGAAGGCTCGGGGGCCAAGCCCGGTACCCACGCCGAGAGGTGCAACCAATGCGGGGGAGCGGGCCAGGTCCGCCAGGTCCGCCAGTCGATCCTGGGCCAGATGGTCACTGCAGTGGCCTGCCCGGTGTGCCGGGGAGCCGGCGAGATGATCGCCGACCCTTGCGACACCTGCGGAGGCGAAGGCCGTGAGGTGATCACCAAGGACTACACCGTGGACATCCCCGGTGGCGTGGACACTGGATCCACCCTGCGGCTAACCGGGTTCGGGGCCGTCGGCATCCGGGGTGGCGGACACGGCGACCTCTACGTCCACGTTCGGGTGCGGGCCCATGATCGCTTCGAGCGCGACGGCAACGACCTCATCCACGAACTGCACCTGCCCATCACCCAGGCCGCACTCGGGGCCACGATCGACTTCGAGACGCTCGACGGCACCGAGGAGATCGAAGTACCCCGCGGCACCCAGACCGGGCGGGTGTTCCGTATCCGGGGCAAGGGCGTTCCCCACGTGCGGGGCAGGGGTCGCGGTGACATACGGATTCGAGTGCTGGTGGACACGCCCGTCGACCTCGGTCACGATGTGGAGGAGGCACTCCGCTCCATCGCCGAAATTCGCGGCGAGGCGGTGGCGCCACCGGAGAAGGGCTTCATGTCCCGCATCAAATCGGCTTTCCAGTGATCCCGTCCGACGGTGGTCCACTCGTATTCGTCGACAACGTCGACCACCCGGTCATCGGAGCCGACGACTACCACCACCTGGCCCGGGTGCGCAGGGTGCGTGACGGCAACCACATAATCGTCTGCGACGGCCGGGGTCGGTGGGCGACAGCCCGCTTCGCCGGTGAGACCCCCGAACTCGATGGCGAGGTTCAGCTCTCCCAACGAACGTCGCTCTCGTTGAGCGTGGCCTTCGCCCTGGCCAAGGGCGAGAAGCCTGAGATGGCCGTGCAGAAGCTCACCGAACTGGGAATCGACCGGATCCGGCCCTTCGTGGCCGCCCGGTCCGTGGTGCGCTGGGATGCCGCCAAGATCGAACAGGCTCGGCTGCGCCTCAATAAGGTGGCCCGAGAAGCAGCCATGCAGAGCCGCTCAGCGTGGATTCCCGACGTCGATGCCGTCACCACCTTCGCCGAGGTGGTGGCCGACCCGCAGGCCTGTCTGGCCGACCGGGGCGGGGCTCCGCCCACGTTGGACCGACCCCTGATCCTGGTGGGACCCGAAGGCGGCTGGGACTTCGATGAACAGGCCGTCGACCTACCGACGGTCAGCCTCGGTGACGGGGTGCTGCGGGCCGAGACGGCGGCCATTGCCGCTGGCGTGCTGTTGTCGGCTCTGCGTAGCGGCCGAGCCAACCCGGGCTGAAGTAGCTCAGCGACGGGCTGTGTCGAGCACCGGGTTGTTCCGGTAGATGACGCCCATCTGGTCGAGACGCTTGAGCACGTGGTCGGGTGGGGAATCGATGATGCAGGCAATGGCCCGCAGGTCGTCACGACGGATGGTGAGGACCCGGCCGTTGAAGTCCTGGCGCTGCACCTGGATCATGGCCACATAGCGGCGAAGCATCTCCCCGGTGGGGCCACCCACCTCTTCGAGGCCGGGCAGGTCCAGGACCACCTTGGCCGGGGGAGCGCCAAGCGCCTGGGTCACGTCGACCACCGCTCCGCCGTCGCCCCGAGGGTCATGGACCGAACGGGGGAGCAGTTGATCTATGGGCACGCCGTAGACCACTGCCAGACGGTGGAGGCGAGGCACGGAGATGGCCCGCTCGCCCCGCTCGTAGGCCCCGAGTACCGAGGCCTTGAACTCCTGCTGGGACAATGCTTCGGCATCCTGGAGCGACAGCCGCTTCTGGCGACGGATGGCTCGTAGGCGATCGCCCACCTCGCGGGCATAGTCGGCGGACTCTGCATCGAGTTCGGTATCAGAAGACATGACGGCTCCGGAGGAAGGCCAGTGGATCCCTACATCTTAGATCACGGAGAGCGTTAACACTAGGACTGATCGACACGGAACGTGACGAGGTACCCTGGTGTGCGTGCCCTTCGGTGTCTACCTCCACATTCCATTCTGTCGCCACCGCTGCGACTACTGCGCGTTTGCCACCTGGACCGACCGACACCACCTGGCCGACCGCTATCTGGAGGCCTGCACCCGCCAGATCACCGAAGCGTTCGCGGCGGTTCGTCCTCCGGTCACCAGCGTGTTCGTGGGCGGGGGCACACCGTCGCTGGTCGACCCCGATCGGTTGGTTGCCGTGCTGGCGGCCATCCCTCTGGCCGCCGATGCCGAGGTAACCATCGAGTGCAACCCAGACGACCTCGATCTGGCCCGGGTGCAGGCCTATGCCGACGGCGGCGTCAATCGCCTGTCCATCGGTGTCCAGTCGATGGTCCCGTCAGTGTTGGCCACCCTCGGCCGCGAGCACGACCCAGCCAACGTCACCCGAGCGGCCGAGGCCGCTCATGCCGTTGGTGTGCCCTTCAACGTCGACCTCGTGTACGGGTCGAGAGGCGAAACCCTCGACCAGTGGTCGACCACCCTGGATGCAGCCATCGCCCTAGAACCGTCCCATGTGAGTGCCTACGCGCTCACCGTCGAAGCCGGTACCCCGCTGGCCGCAGACCCGGCCCGGCACCCCGACGACGACACCCAAGCCGACCAGTACCAGATGGCCACCGACCGCCTCGGAGCGGCCGGCTTCGACTGGTACGAGATCTCCAACTGGGCCAAGCCCGGTCATGAATGCCTCCACAACCAGCTCTACTGGTCCGAAGGCGAATACTTGGCCGTGGGCTGCGCGGCCCACGGCCACCTCGACGGCCGTCGCTACTGGAACCATCGGACCCCCGAGCGCTACCTGGCGGCCATCGAAGGTGGGGCATCGCCCGAATCGGGCGACGAGCACCTAGATGACGACGAACGTCGGGTCGAAGGCCTGCAACTGGCCATCCGCACCCGCTGGGGCGTCCCGGCCTCGGAGGTCAGCGACGCGGTGGTGGCCGACCTCGACGGTCTGGTGGAACGGGCTGGCGACCGAGTGGTGCTCACCCCCGAAGGTCGCTTCTTGGCCAACGAGGTCGCTATCCGGCTCACCTGACCTCGTCTGTCATGCTGGCGCCATGGACGCGGTGACATTGCAGGAAGCTGGTGGATGGTCGGGTGTGCTCGGCACGCTCACGGGGGGCGGTGACCTGTCTGGTGAGACGGCCGCTGCGGCCATGGCCGAGATCCTCGACGGCAATGCCACCGCGGCACAGATCGCCGGCTTCATCATTGCCCTGCGCATGAAGGGCGAGACCGTCGATGAGCTGACGGGCTTGGTGTCGGCCATGGTCGGCCGGTCGGTACGGGTGCAGCTCGAACAGCCCGACGGGGTCATCGACATCGTCGGGACCGGCGGCGACCGCAGCCACAGCATCAACGTGTCCACCCTGGCGGCGCTGACCGTCACCGGCGCCGGCGGGCGGGTGTGCAAGCACGGCAACCGGGCGGCCTCGTCGTCGTGCGGGACCGCGGACCTGCTCGAGGCCCTCGACGTGGCCTTCGACCTCGGACCCGAAGGGGTGGCCCAGTGCGTGGACACCGTCGACTTCGGGTTCTGCTTCGCAGCCCGGTTCCACAGCGCCATGCGCCACGCCGGTCCGGCCCGCAAGGAACTGGGCGTACCCACCGTGTTCAACTTCCTCGGGCCGCTGGCCAACCCGGCTCGGGTCCGCCGCCAGGTGACCGGCGTGGCCGATCCGGACATGGCCGACCGGATGATCCAGGTCCTCAAGGCCAACGGAGCCGAGCGGGCCTTGGTGGTCTACGGCCACGACGGGCTCGACGAGCTCACCATCACCACCACTTCCACCGTCCACGAACTGCGCGACGGTGAGATCCGCACCTACGACATCGACCCGACCTCGTTCGGAATACCCGTCGGAAGTCTCGACGACCTTCGCGGTGGCGATGCCAGCGTGAATGCCCGCATCTCCCGCCAGATCCTCGGCGGCGAGCCCGGCCCCCGAGCCGACATCGTCGTACTCAACGCAGCCGCTGGTCTGGTGGCAGCCGGCATCGTCGACACCATTGCCGACGGTGTGGAAGCAGCCCGAGCGTCGCTGGCCGAAGGTCGAGCAGCTGAGGCTCTCGAACGGGTGGTGGTCGCTTCGCAGGCAGCTCGAGCCGCCGGACTCTGAGCCAGGCGTCTATTCGGCGCCGAGCGACCACATGGAATCGAGGTCGTGCTGGCTGAAGGCCTTGAACGCGATCATGGTCCGGGTCTCCACGATGCCGGGTAGTGCCGCGATCCGACCGGTGACCACCTCGGCCAGCGCATCGTGGTGGCGGACCCGGATGATCACGATCAGATCCACGTCTCCGGCCACCGAGTAGACCTCGGCCACGCCGTCGATCTCGGTTAGAGCAGAGGCGAGACCCACGATGTGGGCCGGTTCCGCCTTTAGGAGCACGAACGCGTTGACCATGGGCCGGACCCTACCGTTCCGCCACCGTGGGATCGTCGGGGCGCACCAACCCGGCAGCGTCGTCGAGGGCCAACAGTTCCTGATGGGCCTGGGCCAGCCGTTCCACTTGGCCGGTGACGTCGAGGAGCGTCGGATCGTCGAGGGCCAACCCGCGTGGGGCCAGTACCTCGCTGCTGAGCGCGACGAGCCGGGTACATGCGGTCTCCACCTCGGCCACCGAACGAGATACCGAGGCCAACTCCGACCGGCGTGCTCTCGGCGTCAACACCGCCAAGCGGTTCACCTGTCGGTCGAGGGCCACGGCCTGGGCCCGCAATGCCACCGCCGCGGCCTGCACCGGCGACGGCTCGACGCGCCGAAGCCGTCGGACCCGCGGCTGGTGGTCCTCGACCACCCGACTGGTGGCCGTGCCCACCCGAGACAGGCGACGGTGGAGCCGAGCCGGTTCGCGAGGATCGGCCAGCCACGACATGGGGGCCTCGGTGGGTACCGACGGATCGACCCGGTGGTGGTGCTGGTACCGGTTCCGGATCAGCAGGGCAAAAATGCACAAGGCCACGATGATCACGCCGGTGCTACCCAGCAGGAGCAAGAGAGGCCACTTCATGGGGTTCAGGTTACCGGCGTCAGCGGGCCTCGTACGAGGGCAGGTCTGGACCCACCGAGGTGAAGGCCGAGTCGGCATGGACCACCCGGACGCGGTGGGCATTGCTGTCGAGCCACGTGGCCACACATGTCAGTTCGTCGGCCAGGGCCGTGGGAACCGGGAGATCGGGATCGGCCGAGGCTGGTTCGAGGTCGGCCGGTAGCGGTAGTGGGGTGATGCCGTTGCGGGTGACCGTCCAGGCCCGCACCAGGCGCCCATGATCCAGCTCCACCCCGGAAATACCATCGACCTCCAACACCATGCGCCCGGTTCGACGCAAGGCATCGAACCGACGTTGGCGACGAATGGCCGACGTGAGGGCAGCGGCCCGGTCTCGTACCTCGGCCGCATCCTCGAAGCGTTCGGCCGCGGCCAGGGCCTGCATGCGCTCGTCGATCGGGTCGAGCAGCAGAGCCGGGTCCTCGAGGAGGGCTCGCCGTACGGTGGCGGCGGTGTCTCGAGTGAAGGGGAGTGCTGTCTCGATGGCTGCCACCACCTGCTTGGCGGTCCGGTGGGACGGGAGGGGACCGAGGTAGAGGGCATCGTCGGCTCGGGTGGTCTTCACGATGGAGAGACGATCCTGGCCGACCTTCAAGTACACGTAGCGGCGCCAGGTCTTGAGCTGACGGTTGAACGCTGGTTCGAGTCGGTGGATCAATCGCACCTCCAACACGGCTGCCTCCAACGGGGTGGGGCACACCACGTGGTCTATGCGGGCGGTCTGCTTGAGCAGTTGTCCCACCTTTCGGCGGTCATCGCTGGAGAAGTAGGACCGCACGCGGGTGCGCAGGTTGGTGGCCTTGCCCACGTAGAGGGTGTCGCCGGCCTGGCTGCGAAACAGGTATACGCCGGGCTTGCGAGGGAGGCTGTCGGTCAGCTTCAGCTTGGCGGCCTGAGGGTGGGCCCCGACCTTGGGCAAGGCGATGAGATCGTCGAGGCCGAGCACGCCGAGACGACCAGCCCGCTCCAGGAGCAGGTGAAGAAGATCTGCGGTGGCCAACACGTCGTCGAGGGCCCGGTGGCAGGGCTGGTGAGCCAGGTGCAGTCGCTGGGCCAGGGTGCTCAGCTTGCAGTTGGGGACCTCGTCTCGTACCAGGCGACGAGCCAGCCCGAGGGTGTCGACACTGCCGTTGGCGAACTTCGGCCTGCCCGAGCGCTCCAGCGCGGCATTGAGGTAGCCGAGGTCGTAGCGGACGTTGTGGCCGACGATCACGGCATCGCCCACGAACTCGAGGAAGGTGGGGAGCACGGCATCGACCGGTGGGGCGGCGGCCACCATGGAAGTGGTGATGCCTGTGAGCATGGTGATCTGATGGGGGATGCCGAAGCCGGGGTTGACGAAGGTCTGGAAGGTACCCAGACACTCACCGCCCCGGTAGCGGGCGGCTCCGATCTCGGTGATGCCCCCGTCGGCCGCAGTTCCGCCGGTGGTCTCGATGTCGACGACGCAGAACGTGACCTGATCCAGCGGCATCCCCAGGTCGTCGAAGGAGCCCTGCATGGTCGCACGGTAGCGAACTAACGTTCGCAGAACAAACGTTCCCTTTCGCTGCGGGTTCGGCAGGTGGCGAGAGCCTCGGTAGCATCCGGATGTGTCCACCTCTCCTCGCTACCGGTGCACGTCGTGCGGCAACCTGACCCGCTTCGACGTCGTCAGCTCTCGTCGTACCCGCGCCTACCACCACTTCACCGTGGGCGGTCAGCTCTCTGTCGAAGAAGAGATGGTGATCGACGAGACCGTCGAATCAGTCGAATGTCGCTGGTGCGGTGCCGCCGGGCAGGTCGAGGTTCTAACCGACGACAGCCCCGCCTGATCGTTCGGCCGGGTGGACGTCAAGCTGCTCAACCCGGCCTGCCGGCTGGCCCTCGACGTGGCCCGCGACGGCCTGCTCGAAGAGCCATCGATCCCCGCCCCCACCGCGCTGCACCGCTTCCTGGGCTTCAAAAAATATGCCCAGACCACCCTGGCCAGCATCCGCAAGGTCGTCGACGGCGATGACGAGTTCCGTCTTCGGGTGGCCGCCGAGGCCGATGAATCCGAGGTCGGTCGAGCCGGCTGGCTCTGGCTGAACCGTCCCGAAGGCTGGGAGGCAGAGCTCGACACTCTCGACGCAGCCATGGAAGCCACCACCGCCGAGAGTGCGGCCCGGCTGCGCAAGAAGTTGGAGGCAGCCGAAGCAACGGCCCGGCGCCATGCCAACGATGCCGAGGCCGCAGTGGCGGCGCGCCTGCGAGTCGAAGAGAAGCTGGCCGACCTCGTCGCCAGGGCCGAACAGACGCAGGCCCACAACGAAGACCTGGAATCCGAGGTGCAGCGGTTGGGCGACGAACGCACGCAGGCTGTGCGCTCCCTGAAGAAGGCGGAAGCGGATCTGGCCGATGCTCGGCGTGACCTCAAGCTGGCTCGACAGGCCAACGTCGAAGCCCATGCCGAGTTGCTGGTGTTGCAAGAACGTTCCGACCCGACCTCACGGCCGCCCGCTGAGAGCTACGACACCGCGGCGGTCCGACGGGCCGTAGACCACGCGGCTCAGGCCGCCGCCACCTTGTCGGAAGCCTTGGCCGATGCGGCATCGGCCCTGGTGCCACCAACGCCGCCGTCGCCATCGAGAGGATCCAAGAAGCAGCGTCGGACCACCCGGCGGGCCGGCCCGTCCCTGCCCCCTGGTGTGTTCGAAGGATCCAAGGAAGCCAACCGACACCTGGTGACCACGCCGGGGCTGACCGTGGTGGTAGACGCCTACAACGTGGCCCGCACCGCTTGGTCCGACATCACCCCCGAAGAGGAACGCCGTCGCACCGTTGCCCTGCTCGAAGAGGTGCAGGCCCGGTCGGGAGTTCATGTGGTGGCGATGTTCGATGGTGATTCGACCACTGTGGCCCCGGTGGCCAGTCGCTCGGTGCGGGTCCGGTTCTCGCCGACGGGGGTGACCGCCGATGATGCCATCGCCGAACTGCTCGGGACGTTGCCAACGAACCAACCGGTGCTGGTGGTGTCGTCGGACAAGGCCGTGGCCAGCGATGCTCGCCGTCAGGGCGCAGCGGTGATGAGCTCCAACGACTTTCTGGTGGCTACGGGCCGCTGACGGATTCGGCGGCCATGTGGACCCCGATCCCGGCGATGAGCAGGGTCAGCGTGCGATCGAAGCGCCGTGACTCTTCTTCGGGATCCCACGGGCCGAAGAGGTCATCGGCGCGTGAGGTGGATGCGGTGTCACGGGTGATCACGTTGCCGATGACCACATCGTTGAGCGTCCACAACACGTCGATGGCATCGTCGGGGGAAAATCCCCATTCGAGCAGATGGCCGAACGCTTCTTCGATGGGGCCACGGAGGAAGCCGGCACTGGCCCGGCGGGTGGCGACGAGCGAGACCGTGTTGGGATGGGCCAGCAGAGCATCGCGAAAGTTGTGAGCGGCCTGGCGGGTCTCGTCTTGCCATTGTCCGCTGCCGTGGTCGAAAAGGGTGAGATCGGCCAGCACCTGCTCTACCACGCCGTCGAGCAGGGCATCTTTGCTCGGGATGTGGTGGTAGATCGACATTGCCTCCACCCCTAGCCGTCGGGCCAGGCTGCGCATGGTGAGTGCATCTACGCCCTCGTCGTCGACGAGCCGCAAGGCCTCAGTGGAGATACGTTCGGGGGTGAGGGGTTGGCGAGTTGACTTCTTGGCCCGCTTCGTGGATGTCACCAAAGGTCTCTTTTTCGCTGAACGAGGCCCCCGTCGACCACCGCTCTGGGCACTCTACCGGACCGATTGTCACACCCCCTGTTCATGATGGGGTCCATGAGCGCCTTCCCCT
>JBDTBS010000249.1:0-3632 GCA_039924035.1 Aquihabitans sp.
CGAGGCCGCGGCCCGGTGGGACGAGCTCACCGGGCTGGCCAACCGGGCCACCTTCGATGCCGCCCTGGAGAAGCGGATCGCCTCGGGACGATCAGCGGCCGTGGTCTTCTGCGATCTCGACCGCTTCAAGCGGATCAACGACACGTCGGGCCATGCCGCCGGAGATGCCGTCCTGGTCGAGGTGGCTCGACGGATGGGAGAGGCGGTCGGCGACGACGACCTGCTGGCTCGGTTCGGCGGCGACGAGTTCACCGTCCTCCTGCGCCCCGGTGTCGATGCCGACGATGCGCAACGGTTGGCCCGCCAGATCCAGCGTTCGGTGGAAGGTAGCTATCGGGTGGCCGCCGACCACGGGCCGGGCCTCGGCCTGTCGATCACGGCCGGTCTGGCCTTCGGGGGGTCGGGTCGCGATGCGACCGAGGTGATGCGCAATGCCGATCTCGCTCTCTACGCGGCGAAGTCCGAAGCCCGCGGCTCGCTCCGGGTGTTCGAGCAGTCGATGTACGACGACTTCGCTCGCCGCGTCATGTTGGAGCAAAGGTTGCGAGTTGCTCTCGACAACGATGGGCTGACCCTCGCCTATCAACCACTGCTCGACCTCGAGAGCGGCGCCGTGGTGGGCGTGGAAGCTCTATTGCGGTGGTTCGACGACGGTGAGGTCGTGCTCGCTCCTCCAGAGCTGATCGAGCTGGCCGAGTCCTTCGACAGCGACGGTCAGGTCGGGCGTTGGGTCCTGCGCTCTGCGGTTGCACAGGCGGCCGCGTGGAGCGCGGCCAGCTACCCCGTGCGGGTGTCGATCAACGTGACCACCCGGCAACTGCTCGATCCGGACTTGGTCGACGTCGTCAAGGGTTTGCTGGCCGAGCACGACCTCGATGCGTCACTGGTGACCTTGGAGATCACCGAAGGGGCCTTCCTCGACGATGCCTCGAAGGCCATCGAGCACCTGCACAAACTCCGCGACATCGGCATCGGCCTGGCCATCGACGACTTCGGCACCGGATACTCCAGCCTCGCCTACCTGACCCGGTTGCCGGTGGGTGAACTCAAGGTCGACCGAGCCTTCGTGGCCGGCCTACCCCACGACAAGGACCGCACCGCGCTGGTCCGTACGGTGATCCGTCTGGCCAACGACCTCGGGTTCATGGTGACTGGCGAGGGGGTTGAACGCATGGATCAACTCCGCCTCCTGAGGGGCATGGGGGCCCATCTGGCCCAGGGCTACCTGATTTCCCATCCGCTCCCAGCCGACAAACTGCTCGACCTGCTGAAGCAGGGTCCGTTCGTGGTCGATGTGGCCGACGGCGAAAGCGAACTGCGGCACACTTCGTCGGGCATGCCGCACCGAGTGGTCGACTGAGAACGGTTTCAGGGGGCCGTTCAGGCGGTTGGGCTGCCGACGGTCTCCATGTCGGCGACCACGCCGTCCAACAACGTGGCGATCAGGGCCCCCCGCAGCTTCGTCTTGGTTGCTGCGTAGGCGCTGGTGCGTCGCTCGGCGAGCATCCGGGCCTCGGCCATGGCCTCGTCGAACACAGCAGCCTCGTCGACCACTCGGTCGAGGAAGCCGACGGTGACGGCCCCGGCTGGGTCGTACACCGTGCCGGTGACCACGGCGGTGAGGTGCTGAGTCGAGATCCGGTCTCGGGCCAACTCCACGATGAACTTGGGCAAGGTCATTCCGATGGCGACCTCGTTGAGGCCGATCTTCGAGGGCACGTCGGCTCCGATGCGGACATCGCACGACAGCAGGGTTATGGCCCCACCAGCCAAGGCGTGGCCGGTGCAGGCCGCCACGGTGGGGATACCCAGCCCGTAGAGCCTCATCCACCAGCGGGCACCACGAACGACCAGCGCACGCATACCCTCATCGCCGCCCATCATCTCGCCCAGATCGAAGCCGGCGGAGAACCGGCCCGGACGGCCGACCAACACCAAGGCCCGAGCACCGTCGGCCTCCACGCGGTCGAGATGGCCTTCCAACACCTCGAGAGCGGCGGTGGAGAACACGTTGGCTTTACCGTCGTCGAGGGCGATCACCGCGATGCCATCGTCGAGTTCGTAAGTGGGCATGGGAACGTCGGTCATGGCCGCAAGGTAGTGGCCGGCGGCGGGGGAGGGACCAACTCGGCCTTGCGACGGTCGGCCGTCTCGAACAGAGCCTTGGCATCGATGGTGCCGATCACCGACCCATCGTCGATCACCACGAGCCCATGGCGGACGTCGCCCCCGTCGATCTTCTGCACCGCCGGGAGGAGGGCCTCATCGGCGGCCACCACGGTCAGCCGGTCTACCGGGAAGGCCAGGTCGACCACCCGAACGTGCTCCCAGCGATGGTCGGGAACCGCCCGGATGGCCGAGGCCGTCAGCAGGCCGGTGACCATTCCTCGCTCATCGACCATCGGGTAGGCCTGGGCGGTTTCCTGAGGACCCATCGTCCGCAGGAAATCGGCTACAGAAGCCGAGGCCATGGCCATGGGCGGCGCGGTGACCATGGCCTCACGAACCGTCGTGCCGTCGAGCAGGGCATACAACGGTTGCGACCGCAGCGACTGGAGAGCGGCCATGGTGATGAACCCACCGACCAGCAGCAGGGACCAACCGTTGACCGTGGCCTGTCCGCTGCCACCCCGCAAGAGGGTCACGCCGAAGGCCACCATTGCCGCACCGGCGGCCAGCCCTGCTCGGGCCGCCCACTTCATGCCGGTGGCCTGACTGCCCGTCCGCTTCCAAACGATGCTGGACAGGACCGTGCCACCGTCGAGGGGGGCCGCGGGGAGAAGGTTGAACGCGGCCAGCAGCAGGTTGAGGCGGCCGAGCAGTTCGAAGAGGTGTCCGGCCAGTCCGGGTAGCCCGCCGCTGGGAATGGCGTAGGCCAGCGAGAGGAAGACCACGCCACAAGAGGCGCTGGCCAATGGACCGACCACCGCGATGCGGAACTCCGAGCGGGCGGTGGTGGGCGACGACTCGAGCTTGGCAACACCACCGAGTAGCCACAGGCTGATGCCCCGCACGCCGATCCCTTCGTCCTTGGCCACCAGGGCGTGGCCCATCTCGTGGACCAGCAGGGACACGAAGAAGAGAAGAGCCCCGCTGACGCCGGCCACCCAGTAGGCCGTGGTGGACAGGTCGGGCGACTGGTAGGGGAACCGGGATGTGGCCAAGGCCACGCTGTAGAAGCCGGCCAGCAGGATGACGGTGATGTCCATGCTCACCTTGATGCCGGCCAGACGACCGAGCGGAATGTTCCTACCCATCACGCCACGCTACCGGTGGGCCCTGCCGTCCAGGTCTCTGGCTGGCGACTGCTCGAGCCTCGGGCCAGGTGACGGCCGGTCGCACGGTGGTGCCAGACTCGGGGGGTGCGCGTATCTCAGATCTGGCAGTACCCGGTGAAATCGATGATCGGCGGAACCGTCGACTCGGCAGTCATCGAACCGCTCGGCATGGTGGGTGATCGGACCTGGGCCGTACGAGACATGGAGATAGGCGGCATCCGGGGGGCCAAGCGCATCGGTGGTCTGATGCCGTTGGCGGCCCACTACGAAGCCGAACCGGGAGGACCGGTCCGCATCGACCTGCCCGACGGGACGTCGGTGTCCTCGACCGATGCCGACGTGGATACCCGCCTG
>JBDTBS010000250.1:0-17937 GCA_039924035.1 Aquihabitans sp.
GTGCCGGTCAGCGATGGCCCGGATCCGTCGTGTGGGGCCGTAGCCGTAGATTTCACGCATGCAGCCAATGGAACCTTGCCCTCACCCTTCCAGCGCCGGGTCTGGTCTCCAGAGGCTCACCGCTTCGTGGCTGATCTTCACGCTCTGCCTGACTGTGGTGATCGCATGCGGCGCCGATGCCGCAAAGGATGCCGTCATGAGCGAACTCGCCGTCGGTTCCTGGGCTTGTGCCCCAGACGCCGACGGTGCTGGCGAGCAGCCCTTCACCGTCCAGATAGCGGACAACGGAACCTTCGGGGTCTCCTACGAGCCGAACCCCGCCGCTGAGGACGCTTCGACTCCCGCCGACGAAATCTCTGGGACTTGGGTAATCGAAGACGGTGACCTCGAATGGGGATTCGATGCCCGCCCTGACTTCGGCAAGACCCGGATCGATGGATTCGACTCCCTCACGCCGAACAGCAGTGAGCTCACGCTGACCAACCCGGGCATCCTCGAAGTGAACGATGGAGATGGTCACACGGCGGGAAAGCAGGACGTCATCATCGATGCAACCGGAACCGACTCCGTGACCCTGAGCGTGCCCGGAGGCGAGCCCTGGACCTGCGACCGGAAGTAGGGCCCTCGATCTTTACGGCCGATCTGCCATATCTACTGATCCGGCGATCAGTGGCATCCCGGCTCACATAGAGTCAGAGAGTGCTGATTCGCCTTGATCGGGACAGCGTTGCTGCTGGTGACGACGTGGATTCCCACGAAGAAATGCGTGAGGTCGACGGCCGGCAGCCACTCGAGCGGTTCGTCGCAGAGCTCTTCCGGGATGGTTACCTGCCTCGGATCAGTGGTGGTAAAGCCTCCTGGGTCATGCGGCGTTCACGCCGGGCCGAGCCGCTCGGCGTCGCAGCAACCAAGTACAGCGAGATGCATGTCTTCCGGCTGACCGAAACGGACAGTCTCGACCTGAACGAGGTCGGCGAATCGCTGTTCTTCGAGTACGCAGCGCAAACGAACCCGAACGAAGTATTCGAAGGTTTGTAGCCCTTCGAGCGAGACCCGTCGGCCGCTCTCCCTCAAAGGCCGGTCTGTCGTGACCCAGAGCCGGCGATAGGCGACACCCTCGGTAAGACCCAGCTCAGTAACCCTCGTGCCAGCCGAGCCAGGACACGTACGTCCAGATCCGGGCGAACACCAAGTCATCGCACCACGAGACTTGATCACACACACGGCAGCGAAAGTCGAGCCGGATCTTCGGTGCCGTCCAGTCGACTGGTGTCGAGTCCTCAAGCCACTTCTCGCCTACCACCATCAAGGCAGAGATCGCTGCTGCAGCGGTGCGGTCGTCGTTCACACTGGAAGTCGCTAGGCGGTCGAGTACCTCGTCCGAGCCCCATGGGTTCTGCCCGTTCCAGTACTCAAGTGCGCAGGCGGCCGTGTGATCCATTCTCCAACCTTCTCACTTGGGGTCGTGGCCGTTCTGCCGTACTCCAGACGATCTGCCGAGAATGAGTTTCCTCCGAAGTGCCGGTCGCCAATGGTCCGGGCCCGGCGATCAGTGGCATCCTGACCAGGTGGCCAGAGATCAGTTCATCGAGCACTACCGGACGTCGCTGGCCATGCACGGCCTTCCTCTCGGTGACCCTGACGCCCTCGAGGGGACTCCGACGACTGGCGTGCCTGTTTCCTTGCAAGCCTGGTACGAGGTTGCCGGCAACAGCCGGCTCAACTCAGCCCACAACCGGATCCTCGGCCCAGGACTTCTTCGCTATGCAGATGACAAGGTCATCTTCGCCGTCGAAAACCAGGAGGCTGTGGTCTGGGGGTTCGACGCCGCTACGACAGCCGACGACCCCGAGATCTGGCAGGGTCAGACCGCTGAGGCCGACGATCGCTTCGAGTGGTACTCCGAGGAAGCGCTACTGAGCCGGTTCTTGATGACGATGCTCGACCGGACCATCTCTCACGAGCGACCTATCGCCTGAGCGCCGACGGACGGTTCGCTGAAAGTGGACTATCCCGCCTAGCCGGCGTTCCGGGGCACGTTGCGTTGGCTGCCTTCACGCCCGGTAGTCAGCGAACTCCCACTGGAAAAACCGGCTCAGCGAGGAACTCTCGTTGTGCGGAGGATCCATGGACCGAGCGTACGGTGCCGGTCGGTGACGCCCCACCCAGCCAGCGGTCTGGGGCACAGGTGCGGAGCGCAAGCTGGAGTCGTCGTGTATGCTGATTTGCATGCAGAGTACGAGTGTGCGGATTGACGCAACGACCCACGATGAGCTCAAGCGTCTCGCAGTTGAGCTGGACACCACGGTGGGCAACACCGTGACACTCGCGGTCCGAGCGCTCCGGCAGGACCGCGTTGGTTCTGACCTGACGGCGTCGCTGCGAGACGACGAGTCTGACTGGCTCGATGCCGAACTCGGGTGATGTCGTAGGGGTCGAGTTCCGAGCCCCCGAGGGACGTGAGGCGGGTATGCGTCGTCCCGCCGTCGTCGTCACGGCACAGCGAATCCTGGACGCAACGCCATCGATCATCCACGTTGTGCCATTGACGCGCACCATACGCTCGTTCCACTCCGAAGTGGTGGTCGAACCCGACCCAGCCAACGGTCTCGATGAAGCGTCCGCGGTGCAATGCCAGCATCTACGAGCCGTCTCGCCGGGCCGAATCGTCGAGGTCCGGGGCAACGTGGGCTCGATCGTGCTGACCCAGATCCGCGAGACGATCGCCGTGATCTTGGATCTTCCCTGACGAGCACGGCTCCGCAACGGTCACGATGACCACCAGCCGGCGTTTGGTGACAGGCTTCAGGGCTCCCGTACCCCCGGCGTTCTGCTATGGCATATGTGTGGCATGATTGTGGCATGGCACGAGTACGAGTGAGCACCACGGTTGACGAGACGATGTTGGCGGAGGCTCGGCGCATCCGAGGCGATGCCACTGACGCAGCGTTGCTCGATGAGGCGCTACAGGCCTTGCTCGCCCGTCACCACGCGGGTGAGGTCGATGCTGCCTACGGCGTTTATGACACGCACCCGCTCGACGAGCCGGATGACTGGGGCGATCTGGCTTCGTTCCGGTCGGCGGCAGCGGCAACTTGAACACGCCCCGGCGTGGCGAGCTTTGGTGGTGCGAGCTACCCGACATCGGTCGCCGGCCGGTCGTCGTCCTGTCACGCGACGCCGCCATCCCTCGCCTGGGCCGAGCTCGTAGCCCCGTGCACGACGAACATTCGCGGACTACCTAGCGAGGTCATCTTGGAACCAGGCAATGATCCCACTCCGCTCCGATCAGCGGTGAATCTTGATTCTGTCGAAAGCGTGTCGATCGCTGTTCTCGTCGATCGACTCGGTACCCTCAGCGCCCAGCGGATGCGTGAGATGTGCGCAGCTCTCGAGATCGCCGTCGACTGCCCCGGCTGATTCCCACCAAAGTCTCCCCAAGCCGACGTTCTGGGGCGCTGCGGTCTACTCGCCGCAGCGGTCCGCTCTCGGTCGTTCGGACGCCTCCACGACAGGTCCAACGAGGCATCGTCCGGTTCACTCACGCCGCAATCCTCGCATGCTTCCTGCCACCAGCGAACTACACCGAGAAACCAGATAGATCATCCGTGTATTAGGCGGTAGGGGGCACTCTGGCGACGGGCTAGCCGACATAGGACGAGATCCTCGACGGAGGCAGGCTTTGCCCGCGCTGCTCGGGATGACAGGATGATTTCATGACGAAAGCGGCGGATCGACCGGATCCCTGGCATCTCCGTGGCGAGGTGCGGCCGGGCGAGGGCCTCAATGTGCTCGGGTACTTCGCTGGGATGGCCGCCACTGCCGCCATCGCTCAAGCGTGGATTGGCAACAACGACGATCGTTGGGTCTTCTCTTTTTGGGCGCTGGCCTTCGCCGCAGTCGGTTTCTGGTTGTTTCGCGTTGGCACCCGACGCGGAGCAGGACGCCCGTGGGGCTTCCTTCCGATCTTGGGGGCCTGGGGCCTGCTCTCTGCGGGCCAGCAGAACGAGAGCATGACCGTCTGGGTCGGGTGGGGCATCGGCTTGATGGGCTTGATCGGGACGAACCTGATTCGCCTGGTGGCGGAGAGGTTCGAGGACCCGCCAATCGTCACGCCGGTTGGCACGGGACCCGGGAACGTCGACCCGGAACACATCTGAGCAGGCAGGCTCGGCTGGGCTGCCTGTCCCTGAAGTGCCGGTCTGCCACGACCCGGAGCCGGCGAACAGGGGCAGGAGTCAGCCTGCGGGCGTGGATGCGGTGTCAGGGAATCGGATTGCATCGGAGCTCTTCGCTTGGGGCCGCAGTAGTGAGGATCTTGAGCACCTCTTCGGCGACCCCGTCGACGGGGTTGGTGGCGTCGACCGTCGGGACGAGGAGATGGTCCTGGATCGCAGCCAGTACTGGAGCGCGCTGGAGATGCCACGCCAGCCCATTGCTTGCCGGGCCTTGATGTCGATTCCGTAGCCGCGCCTCGATGACCGTCGGGGAGGACACCAGTCGAACAGTCTTCACCGGGGAGTTGAGCGCCTTCTCTAGGGCGACGAGGTCTTCGGCGCTGTCGATCGCCCACGCCAGTACGAGGAGTGAGGCTCCGGCCGCTCCGTAGTTCGGGGCGACAGCGCAGAGGTTGGTGAGGATCAGTTCGTCCCTGAACGGGTCGTTCTTCGGGGCTGGCCAGAGCCGGGAGAGTTCATCGAGGTCCAAGAATGCCGCCGTGATCCCAGCTTCTGACGCCCGTTCGGCAACGGCGAATCCGATCGTGGACTTCCCGACTCCCACGGTTCCGGTCACCAGCCCGATGCGCATTGGTTGAGTGTCGTCGATTCGGGGACAACGCGCTCGGCTTACTGCCATGGCCCGAAGCCGGCGATCAGGGATGGCACCGCGTTGATCGGAGCCAGATGGTGCTAGCGAATACCTCGGAAATGAGCGAATGCCCGGCTCCGGATCGACCCAGGGGTACTCCCTGCCCTCTGCCGGTGCTGAAGGCTGTAGATCCCCAATGAAAGCACCGGTCCGACAAGCCCCAGGATGGCCAACCAGGTCCACGTCGAACCCAAACCATCGGGGCCGTGGTTCACGACCCCGACGAATAGCAACGACGGCCAGAATACCCATGGGCGACCAAGACCGATGATCATCCGTCGCGCCAGCCCGGCGTTCCGCATCTGGGTTTCCATTCGCCGAGCATGTCACCCGCCGACTATCCCAACCAGGTAGTCGGACTATCCCTGATGTGTGCCGTTCCGGGGCACCCCAGAACGGCACATCACGCAGGGCTAGTAGGCGGCGTCTAGGGCGGAGCGCATCTTCGACAGGACCGCGTGTAGTTCCTCGGGGGTGCAGCCGTCCATGATCCGGCGGACCAGAGCAGTGCCCACGATCACCCCGTCGGATTCGGCCGATATTTCCACGGCCTGTTCGGGCGTCGACACACCGAAGCCCATGAGCACCGGCTTGTCGGTGGCAGCCTTCAACCGGCGGGCCAGCACCGCGCTTGCGCTGCTCACAGAAGTGCGCTCACCGGTGATACCCATGAGGTTGACCCCGTAGATGTAGCCCTGGCTCTCGTCGCACACCCGTTGCAGCCGGTCATCTGGGGTGATGGGTCCGGCCAGCAGGATGGTCTCGATACCGGCGGCATCGGCGGCCTTCCGCCACGGGCCCTGCTCTTCCAGCGGCACGTCGGGGAGGATGATGCCCCCGATGCCGGCCTCGGACAGCGCCCCCGCGAAGCGAGCGTCGCCCATGTGGAAGGCCAGGTTGTAATAGGTCATGGCCACCAGCGGAACGCCCGCATCCAGCGAGCGCAGGGCCGCAAAGATCGTGCCCGGCGTTGTTCCCTCTCGTAACGCTCGTTCGGATGCGGCCTGAATGACCGAGCCGTCCATGGCCGGATCGGAGAACGGGATGCCGATCTCCACGGCATCGCAGCCGGCATCGGCCGCGGCCCGGACCATCTCTGTCCAGTTGCCGAGGCCACCGGTGAGGTACGGCACGAGCAGCTTGCGTCCGCTGTCGCGCAGGGTCCGCAGATGGATCTCGATGGCCCCGCTCACGACTGGTCCCCTTCCAGGAGGTCCATGATCTGGCTGACGTCCTTGTCCCCACGACCTGACAGGTTGATGAGCACCGTCTGTCCAGCCATCTTCGGGGCCTCACGGATCACCCAGGCCAGGGCGTGGGCCGGTTCGAGCGCTGGGATGATGCCTTCGGTCCGAGTCAGGACCTGAAAGGCATTCACCACTTCCTCGTCATTGACGGGGTGGTAGGTGGCCCGGCCGCTGTCGGCCAGGTGGGCATGTTCGGGCCCGACACCGGGGTAGTCGAGGCCAGCAGAGATCGAGGTGGCTTCTTCCACTTGACCCCACTCGTCCTGTTTGAGGAACGACATCATCCCGTGGACCACGCCAGGCATGCCGCCCCCAATGGCAGCGCCCCCGGCCGGTTCGACACCCACCAGAGCAGCTGACGTGTCGGCGAACCCCGAGAAGATTCCCGCGGCATTGGAACCGCCGCCCACGCAGGCCACCACCACATCGGGGTCGGCCCCGCCGAGCAGAGCTCTCGTCTGTTCGCGGGCCTCGTCGCCGATCACTCGGTGAAACTCACGGACCATCCACGGATACGGGTGCGGCCCCATCACCGAGCCCAGGCAGTAATGCGAGGTCTCGACAGAGGCCACCCAGTCACGCATGGCCTCGTTGACCGCATCCTTCAGGGTGCGGCTACCGGAGAGGGCTGGGCGAACCTCGGCCCCGAGGAGCTTCATGCGGAAGACGTTGAGCTTTTGGCGCTCCATGTCGACCTCGCCCATGTAGACGACACACTCGAAGCCCATCAGTGCGGCCGCGGTGGCGGTAGCCACCCCGTGCTGACCGGCCCCGGTCTCGGCCAGCAGGCGGTTCTTGCCCATCCGCTTGGTGAGCAAGGCCTGGCCCAGGACGTTGTTGATCTTGTGGGAGCCGGTGTGGTTGAGGTCCTCACGCTTGAGCAACACCCGGACGCCGAGCTTCTCGCTCAGTCGGTGGCATTCAGTAAGTGGTGAGGGACGACCGGCGTAGTCCCGCAGCAGACCATCAAGCTCGGCCCGGAACACGGGATCGGCCCAGGCCGAACGAAACTCGGCATCGAGTTCGATGCAGGCCGGCATCAGGGTTTCGGGGACGAACCGACCACCGAACCGACCGAAACGGCCGGTGGCATCGGGTTCGCCCATGGCGGAGGACGGGAAATCAGGTTGTGACATGAGGTTGCTTCCTGGGTGGGAACGGACGGTGGACGAGGCTCAGCCTCGCCACCCGTCATCTCGGGCCACCCTCACGAACCAGGCCAGCCGGGCGTGACGGGCCCGACGGGGACCCACCGAGGTGCGCACCCCACGCGGTCTGATGCGACCCCTCACAGCGGCCCGTCCGACATCCAGTCGTAGGGCCCCGGATCGTCGTGGCCAGGTACGTCGTCGGCCGCGAACGTGGTGGCTCCGGCAGCCTTTGCGGCTTCCACGAACATCATCACCTTGCGGGCATCTTTCTGACCGGGTTCGCCGTGCTCCTTCTCGACCCCGCTGGCCACGTCGACGCCCCACGGCCGGACTCGGGCGATGGCCTCGGCCACGTTGCCCGGGTGGAGGCCTCCGGCCAGTATCAACCGCTGGTCTCCGCGGCCACCAGTGGCCAATGACCAGTCGAACACCTCACCTGAACCGGGCATGGGCGAGTCGAGCAGCAAGGCATCGGCCCCGAACTCGGCCGAGCGTTCCAGGGTCGGATCCCCGGCCACGAAGGCCTTGAACACCACTGGGACCTTGGCCCGGACCTCGCGGGTGGCCTCGGCAGTTTCCCGTCCGTGTAGCTGGGCGGCTCGCAGGCCGGCAGCGTGGACGATGTCGATGACCCGGCTGGGGGCAGCATCTCTGAACACGCCGACGGTGAGGATCTCCGGCGGAAGCCGACGGGCGATGTCACGGGCCACGCCGGGGGCAATCTGACGCTTGGACGGGGCGAAGATGAAGCCGACGGCATCGGCTCCCATGGCCACGGCTAGCAGCGCATCATCTTCGCGGGTGATCCCGCAGATCTTCACGAACACGTGGCGATGCTAGGAGGCTGGTGGCTGAGTTTCAGCAATGGTTTGGCGCGCCGGCCGGAAATCTTCCATCTGATCGTGGCCCCACTTCAAGAACCGGTAGGCGATCTGCGCCCATAGAAGGAACATGCCGCCCACCTGCAGGGTGGCCGCGGCCGCGTTCTGATCGGTGAGGGCATCGAAGCCCGCGAACACCCGAGGAGCGAACTCATAGGTGGAGTAGATGGGGAAGTCGGACCAGGTCATGAAGAAACCGGGGAGGATGGGCACGATCGACTGACCGATCAGATACACCATCGCTGCCGGTCCTTCGAGCCGTCGGACTGCCGGGTGGGGGCACTGCACCGGCATCCACAGCGTGAACCCGGCGAGGAGCCACGCGAAGTCCATGGCGAAAGCGCCATAGGGAGTCTTGAGCAGCGGATCGACCATCACCGGTGTGTTGAACACGAGCAGGATGAATGCCGCCACCGGTACCGCGAAGATGGGTCGGGCAACCAGGCGCAACACGCTCAGACCGCGACCCGTGCCCACGACCCGCACCGCCAGAGATGCTGGTATCGCGAACAGAAGCAGTGGAGCGATGAGCATGACCATGATGATCTGACGGGCCATCTGGGCCGTAGCCAGGTATCCGGCACCGAGGGCAGCCAGCGGCCAGTCGAGAACCGCCCACAGGAGGAGCGCTCCGAAGACCAAGGCCACGGTTCGTCCGGTGCTGGATCCGGCATCGGCCACGTCGTCGCTCTTGTGGCGACCCTTGGCCAGCCACCAGATGGCCAGTCCGACGAGCGCACCCACGATGACCCACGCGCCGACGTATGGCTTGGGGGTCCACGTCCAGGTCTTGCGGGTCGCCGAGCACCACCAGTCCATTAGACGAATTTCCCCTGATCGAGACGGGGCAGGTCCTCCACCCAGTCCTGTTGACGGACCGTGCCCGTGGAGTAGATGCGGTGACCGAGGTTGTCGGGCGAGAAGGCCACGGCATACGCGGCGTGATCCACGTAGTAGTCGCCGTTCTCGTCGGGCTCGCGCAAGATCACCTGAGGCAGCGTGAGGTCGTCGAGAGCTGCGGCGATGGTCTCGTCATCAGCGCTGAGACCGATGAACAGCTCACCGAAGTCGGAGAGGTAGCCCTTGAGCACCTCGGGGGTGTCGCGGGCGGTGTCGACCCCCACGAACAGCACCATCGGACGACTCCCCGGTCCGGTACCGATGGCCTTGATGGCACTGGACATCTGGTTGAGATAGACGGGGCACACGTCGGGGCAGTTGGTGTAGCCGAAGAACAAGATGGCCAGTCGGTCCTTGGTGTCGGCCCGCAGGTTGAAAGGCTGACCGTTGTGGTCGATGAAGGTGCGATCGGGCTTGTCGAACGGTGGATCCACCTCGGTACCCCCGAAGGAACCGCTCTCCGGTTGACCAGCACGATCCACCGATGCCCCCCGGTTGAGACCGCAGGCCCCGAGAACGAGGACCGCCGCACCGGTTCCCGCGCTGCCGAGAAACCGGCGTCGGGACCAAGGGGTACGGGGGTCAGCCATGGTCGTCGTGCTCCTCCATGTCGGCGTCGTGGCCAGCGGCCACCACGTCGACGGTAACGGCGACATCGCCCGCTTCCTCGAAGGTCAACGTCAACGGCACCGTGGAACCTTCAACCAGGTCTTCGGTGAGGTCGATGAGCATCACGTGGAGGCCGCCGGCCTCGAAGACGACCGACGAACCCGCAGGAACCTTGAGGGTGGGGACGGCTTCCATGATGGAACGGCCCTCGGCATCCACGTCGGACTTGTGGACCTCGGCCCGATCGGACACCGGAGACGACACGGCAATCAACTCATCGTCGATGTCGGTGCCGTTGTCGATCATGAAGCGCACGGCGGCCTGCGACGGGTTGAGCGGCACCCCCACCGTGGCGTCGTGCACCTCGATCTTGCCGCTGCCCGATCCTGCATCGGCGCCCGACGAATCGCTATCAGATCCGCAGGCCGCCAGGGGCAGAGCCACGACTGCCACCAGGGCCACCAGAACACGGACGAGGCGAGGTTTCAACATCTGCTCCATGGTCCAAGTGTCGCCCGCGGAGCGCCTCCGGAACTAGTCGCGACCAGTACCCGCTCAGATGCCGATGGCACGGAGGCTGGCCACCTCTGCTTGCGGGTCACCCGAGGTGACAAGGGTCTCCCCCACCAGCACCGCGTGGTAGCCAGCGTCGTGGAGCACGGTGGCATCCTCGACACCGCGAACTCCCGACTCAGCCACCCGCACCACACCCGCTGGCATCTGAGGGGCCATGCGCACCGCCCGATCGGTATCTACTTGAAAGGTCACCAGGTCCCGCTGGTTCACCCCGACGAGGGTGGCTCCAACAGCGAGGGCCCGTTCCAACTCGGCCTCGTCGTGGATCTCGACGAGAACGTCGAGGCCGATCTCGGTGGCCAGTTCGTGAAAGGCCGCCAGTTCACCGCCATCGAGGGCGGCGGCGATGAGCAGTACGGCATCTGCCCCCATGATCCGGGTGTCACACACGTCGGCCTCACACACGGTGAAGTCCTTGCGCAGTACCGGCACCTCGACCGCGGCCCGGGCCGTTTGCAGGTCGGCTACCGAACCACCGAACCAGTCGGCGTCGGTGAGCACCGACAAGCAGGTGGCTCCCCCGGCCGCGTAGGACCGGGCCAGGACCGCCGGATCGAGGTCGGCGAACAGGTCACCCTTCGACGGCGAGCGCCGCTTCACCTCGGAGATGACACCGAGCCCAGCGCTACCGGCCAGGGCCGCGGTGAAGCCCCGGGTGGGGGCCATGGCCTTGGCCTGCTCGCGCAATGCCTCGACTGGGCGGGTGTCGGCCGCGGCCGTCGACCGGTGAGCAGCAAGGATCCGATCCAGATAGGTGGCCATCGGCGCACCGTACCGCCCGGTCAAGGCTGGCCCCGACCTCGCATCCGACTCCGGAGCATCTCCCGGACTGGGAGCATCATGAACAAGATGGCCGATGCCGCTATGGCCACCATGGCCGCAGCCAGCAGACCCCGCCCATCCACGGCCATCCCCACGAAGCCGATCAGCACTCCGGCGCCGAAAAGAGCCAGCGGCAACAGCTTCACCGCATCGGGGCCGTCACCCACTTCGTCTTCAGCCAACCGGCCGTCCTCGTCCGCCCACCCTCGAAAGTCACGTTGCCAGCTGTCGTCGTCGCCTCGCGGCGTCCAGCCTTTGCCGTCAGGAACCTGCGGGTCTCGATTGGGTCTGATCCGTTCGGTCGGCGGCATCCTTTCGACCTGCAGGGTGAGGTCGTAGCGCTCACGCTCAGCGGTGTCGCCGAGGACGGTCCAGGCCTGGTTGATGTGTTGCATCTTCCGGGCATGATCGGCCCGGGAACGGGCATCGTCGTTGACGTGGAAGTCGGGGTGATGTCGACGAGCCGCGGCCAGGTAGGCGTGTCGAACCTCCTTGACCGAAGCCCCCATGGGCACGCCGAGGGCCTCGTAGTGGTTCACCGCGTCCCGGTGAACGGCACCGCCACCAGCCGGGCCGGCGTAGAACCGACGGTCCCGTCGATCGTTCCAGCATCTCCCAGGTCGACGGCCCGGTTCACGAAGGCCAGGGCCACCGATCCGTTGGCCTCGGGGGCACTGCTGGTGACCACTCCGACGGCCGCGCCGTCGATGGTCACCTCTGCGCCCCGGTCGGGCGCGTCGCCATCGAGTTCCAACCCGACCAGCCGGCGGGGCACGTTGCCGCCCCGGCTGTCGATTCGAGCCACCAGTTCTTGGCCGGTGTAGCAGCCCTTGGTGAAGCTGACCGAGGCATCTATCACCCACTGGCCCACCGTGGCGGGAATGGTGTTCTCCTCGAGTTCGAAGCCCCAGCGGGGCACGCCCGACCGGATGCGCAACGCATCGAAGCCGGCATCGTCGAGCTCGATGGCCTCGGCCACGTCGGTCATGTGGTGGGCGGCCTCGTCGGTCAACAGGTCGTAGCCCTCGAGCCCCGGCCACCCCGCGGAGATGGCATATTCGGGCTGAGAGTCGACGTGGCCCCGCACCGACACCATCGGCACATCTGTCTCCACGCCGATCTCGGCCTTGGTGCGCATCAGGAACCGTTGGAGCCGGGATGACCACAACGTTCCGGCGCCGGGATCGACGTCGATGATGAACGATTCCTCGGCCAAGCGTTGCACTCGACCCCAGCCGTCGACCTTGCCCTGGGGGGCCAGCACGAAGGACCAGGTGATATCGCCCACCGCCAACGAGGCAACGTCCTGACTCACCTGACCCTGCAGGTAGCTGGCCGCGTCGGCACCGGTCACGGTCACGAGATCGCGGGTGGAACGGTGGACGTAGACGGACATGGCCTCAGTCTGCCGCCCGGGCCCGCCGATCGGCGGACATGCGCCGAGCAGCAGGGACGGCAGCCAGCAGGGCCTTGGCCTTGTTGCGGGTCTCCAGCTCCTCGTCTTCCGGGTTCGAGTCGGCCACCACGCCAGCCCCGGCCTGCACGCAGGCCCGACCATCGGGCAGGCAGACCATGGTGCGGATGGCGATGGCCGTGTCGATGTTGCCGGAGAAGTCGATGTAGCCGAGCACCCCGGCATAGGGACCACGCTTCGACGGTTCGAACTCGTCGATGATCTCCATGGCCCGCACCTTCGGGGCCCCCGAAACGGTCCCGGCGGGCAGCGTGGCCCGCAAGACGTCGATCGGGGTCTTACCGTCGGCGAGAGTGCCGGTGACCTGCGATGTGAGGTGCATCACGTGGCTGTAGCGCTCCAGGGTCATCATCTCGCTGACCTGTTCGGTGCCATAGGCCACCACTCGACCCACGTCGTTGCGGGCCAGGTCCACCAGCATCACGTGCTCGGCCACCTCTTTGGGGTGCTCACGCAGCTCGGCACCAAGGCGACGGTCCTCTTCCTCGGTCTTGCCGCGGTAGCGGGTCCCGGCGATGGGTCGGGAGATGACCTGGCCGTCGAGCAGCTGAACCATCGGCTCGGGCGAGGACCCCACCAGGGTCACCTCCGGATGGCGGAACACGTACATGTAGGGGCTGGGGTTGATCTGTCGCAGCACCCGATAGAGATCGAAGGGGTCGGCATCGAGCTGGAAGTCGAAGCGCTGCGACAGCACCACCTGGAAGATGTCACCCGACAGGATGTGTTCCTTGGCGGCCGCCACCGCAGCCTCATAGGACCCGGCCGGCAGGTTGGAGGTGACCTCGGGTAGCGGGTCGTCAGGGTCGGGTGGGGCAACCAGCGGTTCATCGAACGGCCGGGCCCCGTCGGCCGCTAGCCGCTCGAGCCGGTCGACGGCCGCGTCGTAGCGGGCATCGAGCTCGACGTCGGAGAGCCCTGGATGCACGAAAGCATTGGCCAGCAGGGTCACCCGTTGGCGCCAGTGGTCGAAGACGGCCAGTTCACCGATGAGGTACTGGACGGCATCGGGCAGGCCGTGGTCGTCAGGGGGCGCGTCGGGCAGGTCCTCCACCTCCCGAACCACGTCGTAGCCCAGGTAGCCCACCAGCCCACCGTGCAACGGCGGTAGTCCGTCGATCTGGGGTGACCGGAACTGCTCGAGCAGCTTCTCGATGAGGACGAGTATCCCCCCGCTCATCGGTACTTCCTCGAGGGCGGTGATCACCTCGGCTCCGGCATCATCAGCGATGGTCACCGTGACGTCGTCGCCGCGGGACACGAAGGTGGCCGGGGACCGACGGCCGATGAACGACCACCGGCCCCATCGTTCACCGTGCTCCACCGATTCGAGCAGGAAGCCGGGCTCGTCGTCTCGGGTCAACCGGGCAAAGGCCGCCACCGGGGTGATCAGATCGGCCAACAGATCGCGCCACACCGGTACCACCGTGTGGGTGCGGGCCAGCTCTCGGAACTCCTCACGCCCTGGGCGTATTGGCACCGCTCAGCCACCAAACGCACGGTAGAAGCAGGACTTGGCGCCGGTGTGGCACGCGCCCTTGCCCTCCTGCTCCACGACGAACAGCAGCGTGTCGCCATCGCAGTCGTAATAGGCCTCGCGGATGAACTGACGGTCGCCAGAGGTATCGCCCTTGCGCCACTCCTCTTGCCGAGACCGGCTCCAGAACACGGTCCGACCCTCTTCGAGCGACCGGCGCAGCGTGGTCTCGTTTACCCAGGCCATCATCAAGATCTCGCCCGAGCCGTGCTCTTGCACGATGGCGGGTACCAGCCCGTTGGCGTCGTACTTGACGTTGGCCAGGTCTTCATCACGGATGGCGATCGGTGTCACAGCAGGCATGGCGCCGATCCTACGGGTGCTTCCCGGCCGTCCCGAAGCCCATTGCGGCCCGGAGGCTCAGCCGTCGGACGGGATCGGCTCGGTCAGCCGCTCGACCAGGGCCTCGACGGCCACCCCGAGCAGCGACCACTCAGTGCCGACGCCCGATCCCCGGTCATCGAGCTCGTACATCAGGTGGTCGATGCCGGTGATGGTCTGCATGGCGAAGCCCTCGGTGAGCGCGGCGAGAGCGTGGGACAGGGCACTGATCTCGAACGGTGGCCGAATCTGGCGTCCGTAGCGGGCCAGCAACGTCTGGTAGAGCGCCTCGAAGGCGGCCATCGATTCCCGGTGACGTTCTTGCGATGCCTCGGCCAGCGCCGGCTCCGCCCCGCTCAACGTCCGCAGCGAGAGGGCTATGAGGAAGGGATCGGTGGGGCTGTTCAGGTACATGTGGGCCACCGACCCGATGCGCAGCACCTCGGCCAAGGGTGCGTTGGCGTCGACGGCTCGAAAGATGCTCTGGACGGTGCCGTGGATGGACTCGATGTGGCGGTGACGAACGGCCGCCACGGCCAGGTCTCGGTGGAAGTCTTCCTGGCGTTCCCACACCCGGTAGGCCGCTCCGGTGGTGAGGTCGGCGGCCTTGGCCACATCGGCCAGGCGGACGTGGGTCACGGCCACGAACAGGCCCCGTTCGTGCAGTTGCCGCACCCCGGTATCCAACAGCAGAGAACGGGTTTGGTCGAGGGTGCGACGCACGCAGATCTCCTTGGGCCGATTGCCTTCTCTACCAGCAGAGATAGAGAACTTATCTATCGTTGACCTTTGACGTGACCATCGGCACAGTGTCGCTCAACAGGAGGAACGGCCGGTCCGATCATCGGACCAGATCCGTCCTCGAGAAAGCAGACCCCGATGTTGGCTCGTCGTCTGATCGCTGCTTCGGCAGCGGCCGCCACCCTGTTCACCCTGGCCCCGACCGCACCCGCGGCGGCCCAGAGCAAACCCATCACGGCCACCATCGCCCCGGCGTGGGGCAAAGGTGCCGTCACGATCGTGCGCACCGGCTGGACGGTCAAGGTCACCGGGACGCTCACCGACACCCGGGCCGACGGGGACTGCGTCTACGTCAAGGCAACGCTCGAGGTCGACGACTGGGTCGACCCGGATGCCAAGACCGCGGACCTTTGCAGGGGCAAGGGCAGTTCGCAATCCATCAACCTGAGCCTCAGCCCCGGCAAGGGATCGAAGCTCTCCAGGATCCGGGTGAAGGTCTGTGCCGCCGATGCCGGCTTCGATAGCTGCCAGGAATCCGTGTGGACGGTGCCGGCCGAACAAGCCGCGCAACCCAGCAAGAAGGCCACCGTCGACTCGTACTTCAACAAGTCGATGGCCAGCTTCCAGACGTCGAAGAAGAGCAAGCCCGCTGGCCTCAACTGGACCGACGACGGCTGTTCCTCCCCCACCGGCGACAAGCCGGGTGGCTACAACTTCCTGCCCGCCTGCCAGCGCCACGACTTCGGCTACCGCAACTACGGCAAGGGCTCCATCCGGGCCAACCCGACCGATGCCCAACGGCTCACCGTCGACAGCCGGTTCCTGGCCGACATGAGGGCCGAGTGCGCCAAGTACACAGGCGCCAAGAACACGACCTGCCGCGGCTTCGCCTCGACCTACTACTCAGCTGTGCGTTTGGCCGGTGGCAAGGCCTTCTACGTCTGACCCGAGCCGGAGCGGCTCGGGTCAGAGGTAGAGGCCGGTGGAGCCTTCTTCGAGGCGCTGGGCGGCCACGGCGTGGATGTCACGCTCACGCAGGATCAGGTAGTCGCTGCCTCGCACCTCCACCTCATAGCGGTCTTCAGGGTTGAACAGCACCTGATCGCCGGGTTCCATGGACCGAACGTTGGGGCCCACCGCCACCACCTCGCCCCAGGCCAGGCGCTTGCCCATCTGGGCGGTAGCTGGGATGAGGATCCCGCCGGTGCTCTTGCGCTCCCCGTCGACCTCGAGGTTGACCATGATGCGGTCGTTCAGCATCTTCACCGGCAACTTGTCATCACGCGACGAGGCGAACGTGCGTGCTTCGGCCGACTTCGACGGTGACTTCTTGGACTCGACGTCCTTGGAACGGGCGTCGACTGCAGCCTCTTTGGTCGAGGGCTCGTAGGTAGCAGGTTCGTCGGTCACGATGCCGACGCTATCGGCCCCACCTGTGAGAGCAGCCGGTGAGTTCAGGCCGAGCGGTCAGACGGGCGCACCACGATGCCGGCCGCGGTCATCACGGCCTTGGCCTCGGCCACGGTGTGCTCACCGAAGTGGAAGATCGACGCGGCCAGCACCGCATCGGCTCCTCCCTCGATCACGCCCTCGACCAGGTGGTCCAGGGTCCCGACGCCACCGCTGGCGATGACGGGGATGGTTGCGGCATCGCTGACGGCCCGGGTCACCGCGAGGTCGAAGCCGTCTCGGGTGCCATCACGGTCCATCGAGGTGAGCAGGATCTCTCCCGCTCCGAGGGCCTGCGCTTTCACGGCCCACTCGACGACATCGAGGTCGGTGACCTTGCGACCACCATGGGTGTAGACGTCCCAGCCCTTGGTCGGATCGTCGGCCACCCGGCGACGGGCATCGATGGCCACCACCACGCACTGGCTGCCGAATTCGGCGGCGATCTCGGCAATGACCTCGGGACGATCGATGGCCGCGGTGTTGAGCGACACCTTGTCGGCGCCGGCCCGCAGCATGCGGCGGGCATCGTCGACGGTGCGGATGCCCCCGCCCACCGTCAGCGGGATGAAGACCTGCTCGGCAGTGTGGCGGACCACGTCGACCATGGTGTCGCGGTCGTCGGAGGACGCTGTGATGTCGAGGAAGACGAGCTCATCAGCGCCGGCGGCGTCGTAGCGGGCCGCCAGCTCCACCGGGTCACCGGCATCGCGCAGGCCAACGAAGTTGATGCCCTTGACCACGCGGCCGGCGGTGACATCGAGACAAGGAATGATCCGTGCGGTTCTCACAGGCGACGACCGTACTGGTCGGAGTGCTACCGGTCAGAGCCGTTTGCGGTCAGTCGTCGAGGTCGGGATTCAGTTTCTCGTCAGTGAGGCGGCGCGACGGCCACGTGCTCACCGCCGCGGCCACCGTGGCCACCCCGGCCCCGATGAGCATCGACGAGCGTCGCCGCTCGTCCCGAACGTCCTTGCAGGCCTGTTCGGCACCGGCCGGTGCCGGGTCGCACGACACGGTGTGGCCAGCGACGTCGGCGGAGTACGACGCGGTGAGCGTCCACACCGCCAACCCGATGATGATCACCACAGCAGCGGCCACCACGTAGAGGATCTGACGTACCGGACGTCGGTTCATGGAGTTGTTCCGATCGGTCAGGCGGACAGGGCGGCGGCGAGCGCGTCGTCGATGTTGATCGAGCCGTCGTACAGGGCCTTGCCCACGATGGCGCCGATGAGGGGCTTGCTCTGCAGACCCAGGCCCGCCAGAGCCCGCAGGTGGGTGGCATTGCCGACCCCGCCAGATGCGATCACGTCGGTCTCCACCGTTTCGAGCAGTTCCGCGTAGAGGTCGAGGTCGG
>JBDTBS010000251.1:0-6620 GCA_039924035.1 Aquihabitans sp.
GCTGTGACGAGCAAGCCGATGCTGGCATTGATGTGTTCGAGGTCGACTGGGTCCATGTGGGCCACGATCTGGGCCCGACGTTCGTGGTACGCGGCCCGTGCGGATCGACAAAGCTCGTGACCGTCGGGAGTCAACCCCACCAAGACGCTGCGGCGATCGCTGCCCCCCGGCACACGCTCGACGAGTCCGCGAGTTTCCAGCCTGTCCACGATCCTCGTCGTCCCGCCGGTGGTGCGGACAAGTAGTTCCGCCATCCGCGACGGAGCCAGCCGGAAGGGCTCGCCAGAGTTCTCGAGGATGCACAGGGCCGAGTAGTCGATGAAGGTGAGCCCGAAGGGGGTCAGCGACGATCGCTGCACGGCATCGAGCAAGAGGCTCGCACGCATGAGGCGGGCGAACACGCTGGACAACCCGTCGGCCCCATACACGGATAGGTCGTCGGACCCCGGCGGCGTCATCGCATCAGCCTACGTTCCTGCCCGATGGCCGTCGACGGAGCGATGGGAAGCGGTCTGGCCGTGGTCGGAGCTCGGTGTTGGGGTCACGGTTCGACCTTCGCCAGGGAGGGAACCGCGGGCTGTACACGACCGCTTTCTACCTTTTGACCCCGGGCGAGGGTCGAAGCTGCCAGCAGGGCCAGCAAGCCGATGGCCAGGGCCGACCACAGCGCCCACCCCGTTCCGTCGGGTGCGGTGGCGGCCACGGCGATGGTGATACCGATGGTCGTGCCCACCTGGGAGAGCATCCGCAAGGTGGCCATGCCGACCCCCATCGAGGTGTCGTCGAGTGCTTTGGCCAACGCCGATGCGATCGCTGGGCGCAGGAACCCATTGCCCGCACCCAACACCACCAGCGCCATCAGGAACATCGGGAGCGAGTGTTGGGCCTGCGCCACCATGATTCCGACGGTGGCGGCCATCAACGACATCGTCCCGGCCATGGCCGTAGCCCGGCTACCCCAACGCCATGTGAGGCGACCGCCGAGGGGCGAAGCTGCCGCCATGCCGAGCGGGAGCGGAAGCATGAGTAGAGCGGTCCCGGCTGCGTTCTGCTCGAACTCGCCATGGAGGATGAACGGAACGATGAAGAATACTCCCATGGTCGATGCCTGAGACAGAGCCTCGGCGGCGATCGGCAGAGAGAACGACTGGCGAGCGAGCAGATCGAGCGGCAGCATCGGCGCTCGAGATCTCCGTTCCACGTAGACGAACGCCCCGGCGGCGACGAGGCACGTCAGCGTAAAGACGAGGACCGAGTCGTTGGTCCACCCTCGTGCTGCCCCTCGGTCCAACACGAGGAGGAACGATCCCACGGCGACCATCAGGGTCAGGCCTCCGGCCATGTCCAACGAAGCGACACGTCGGCGAGCTGTCTCGGTCAGCCAGCGATAGGCGATCACCAGGCCCACTAGTGCAGCCACGGTTTGCACCACGAAGATCGCTCGCCAGCTGGTAGCCCCGATCAGAGGGCCGCCCAAGGCCAGGCCCAGGCTTGGTGAGCCGGCGCCGACGAATGCCCAGAACCCCAAGGACTTGGCCCGTGCTTCACCCCGGTAGGTGGCCATCAGCATGGCGATCGCGGCGGGATGGGTGGCACTGCCGGCGGCCTGGGCGATGCTGCGCAGAACGATGAGGCTGTGGACGTTCCAGGCCAGGGCGCACAGCAAAGAAGCCACTGCGCTGATCGCCAACCCGAGTAGGAAGATCCGCTTGTGACCGTAGGTATCGCCGAGGCGGCCGAACATCGGTAGCGAAACGGAGCTGACCAGGATGGGCGCGGTGATGACCCAGGCCACGGTCGTTTCGGTCGTGTTCAGGTTGGCCGCCAGTTCGGGCAGGCTGGCCACCAGGATCACCGCGGGGAAAGCAGTGACGAAGACGCCGACGAGCGCAGCCACCAGAACGCTCACCGGTCGGAGCCCGCCCTCGGTGGTGACGGTGTTCGTTCCTGTCTGCCCCACAGGTAGCTTCTAGCGCAGTAGTTGCATGGTAAGCAAGTGTGCAGCTTCTTTTCGGTGGTCTTAAGGTCATGGCCATGACTTCCCCTCGCGGTCCTCGGTTGTTCGTTTCGATGCCGAACTTCGGCGACTGGGCCGGCGGGTTGCCCGATCTGGTGGCGGCCACCGCCCGTCTCGACAAGACATCGGTGGACGGCATCGTGGTGGTCGACCACGTGACCCTTGGTGCCGGGCTGGACGGATATCCGTTCGGTACCTTTCCGAGCGGCCCGGAAGCGATCTGGCACGATCCGCTCGTCACCTTGTCAGCGATGGCCGCTGTCACCGATCGCTTGGTGCTGGCCACCGGGATCCTCGTGGTGCCACTGAGGCCGGCGACCGTCGTGGCCAAGATGGTCGCCACCCTGGACGTCCTGTCGGGTGGGCGCGTCGACCTCGGTGTCGGGCCCGGTTGGTACTCCGGGGAGTTCGACGCCGCCGGGGTCGACTTCGCCACTCGGGGTCAACGCATGGAGGACACGGTCGCGGCCTGCCGGGCCTTGTGGATCGGCCAATCCACCACCTTCACCTCGCCGACCGTCGAACTCGACGACGTGTGGTGCCAACCGACGCCGGTTCAAGAACGCCTGCCGGTGCTGTTCGCCGGGGCCATGGGCGGACGCAATCTGCAGCGCATCTTGGCCCACGGCGACGGCTGGATACCCCGCCCCGATGCCGACGCTCAGAACGTGGTCGACGGCGCTGGCACGCTTCGCTCAGCGTGGGATGAAGCGGGACGGGCCGGACAGCCCTCCATCCGAACCGCGTGGCGGCTCCTCAAGAAAGACGACGGATCGATCGACGTCGATGCCAGCCGGGAAGCGGTGCAGGCCTATCTCGATGCCGGCGTCACCGACCTCGTGGTCCACGGGCCAGGTCTCGTCGGCAGCGGTGGTATCGACGCGCTGCTGGAGAGAGCCGAGACCCTAGCGGCGGCTCTTCGCTGACCAGCCGGACTCAGGCCCAGCAGAGACGGTGATCGCCCTCCATGTCTCTTGGATCCGGCCCTCCTTCGTCCGCCGAATAGAAATTCCGCCCGTAGGGCGAGAGGCCCGAATCGAGAAGGTGGGTTGACAGAAGGGGCCTCCATGCCCTTCTGTTCGGGTCGTGTCCAAGCCTCTCGTCATCGTCGAGTCCCCAGCCAAGGCCCGCACCATCGCGGGGTTTCTCGGCAGCGACTTCAACGTCGAATCCTCTGTTGGTCACATCCGTGACCTGCCCTCCAAGGGGCTCAGCATCGATGTCGACAACGCCTTCGAACCCACCTACGAGGTGCATGCATCCAAGAAGGATGTGATTCGGCGACTGAAGGCTCTGCTCAAGGATGCCGACGTGCTCTACCTCGCAACGGATGAGGATCGCGAGGGCGAGGCCATCTCCTGGCACCTGATGCAGGTGTTGCAGCCCAAGGTGCCGGTTAAGCGGATGGTCTTCAACGAGATCACCCCGGCGGCCATCGCCCATGCCGTCGACAACTGGCGGGATATCGATGCCGAACTGGTCAACGCCCAGGAGACCCGTCGCATCGTCGACCGGCTCTGGGGTTACCCGGTGTCGGAGGTGCTCTGGCGCAAAGTCGGGCCTGGCCTTTCATCGGGCCGTGTGCAGACCCCGGCGGTCCGGCTCGTGGTGGAACGGGAACGGGAGCGCATGGCGTTCAAGGCCGCCGACTACTGGGACATCGCCGCAGCCTTCCCCACCTCGCCTCACTTCTCGGCCACGCTCCACTCGGTCGACGGCACCCGCCTGGCCACCGGCAAGGACTTCGACGACAGCGGCACCCTGACCCGCGACGTGATGGTGCTCGATCAGGCTGGAGCCGACGGTCTCACTTCTGCACTTTCAGGCTCGGCGTTCTCGGTGCGAACGGTCGACGAGAAGCCCTTCTCCTCGAAGCCGAAGGCCCCGTTCATGACCTCCACCCTCCAGCAGGAAGGCGGCCGCAAGCTGCGCATGAGCGCCAGCCAGGTCATGTCGGTAGCCCAGCGGCTCTACCAGAACGGCTACATCACCTACATGCGAACCGACAGCACCTCGTTGTCGGAGACTGCACTCAACGCAGCCCGCAACCAGGTCCGTGATCTCTACGGCGCCGAGTACTTGCCGGCCAGTCCCCGCAAGTACGTCCGGAAGGTGAAGAACGCTCAGGAGGCCCACGAGGCCATCCGTCCGGCCGGCGATTCGTTCCGTACCCCAGACTCGCTCAGCCGGGAGCTGAAGTCCGACGAGCTGCGCCTCTACGAGCTGATCTGGAAGCGCACCGTCGCCTCCCAGATGGTCGATGCCCGGGGTCAGTCGGTGTCGGTGCGCATCGGCGCCGCGGCCTCTGACGGTCGCGATTGCCTGTTCGCGGCCTCCGGTCGTTCCATCACCTTCCCCGGCTACCTGAGGGCCTACGTGGAGGGATCCGACGATCCCGATGCCGCCCTCGACGACCGTGAGACCCTGCTGCCAGTGCTGACCGTCGGCCAGGCGCTGCCGGACCCAGACCTGGAAGCCAAGGGTCACAGCACCTCGCCTCCGGCCCGCTTCACCGAAGCCTCGTTGGTCAAGAAGCTCGAAGAGCTGGGTATTGGTCGCCCCTCTACCTATGCATCGATCATGAACGTGATCCAGGACCGCGGCTACGTGTGGAAGAAGGGCAGCGCCCTCGTTCCCAACTGGGTGGCCTTCGCGGTGGTGAGGCTCCTCGAAGAGCACTTCGGTGACCTCGTCGACTATGCGTTCACCGCCAAGATGGAAGACGAGCTCGACGGGATCGCCCACGGCACCGTCCAGCGCGAGCCGTGGCTCAACCAGTTCTGGTTCGGCGACGAAGCCGGCGAGCAGACCGCAGAGCTGGCCGACGTGTCGGCTGGGTCCCCAGGCCTGAAGGCTCTGGTCGACCGGGGCAAGGAAGTCATCGACCCCGCCGAGATCAACGTGGTGGCCACCCTCACTGCCTCCGACGGCGAGAAGATCCTGGTCAAGCCGGGCAAGTTCGGCCCCTACCTGAAGAAGGGTGAACAGTCGGCGTCCATCCCCGACGACATCGCCCCCGACGAACTCACCGCTGAGAAGGCCGAGCAACTCCTCGAAGCGGGCAGCGGAGACCGGGTCCTCGGCATCCATCCCGAGAGCGGGCTCGAGGTGGTGGCCAAGGCCGGTCGCTTCGGTCCCTACGTCCAGGTCGGCGAGATGCCCGAGGGCAAGGGCAAGGTGAAGCCCGAGGACAAGCCGCAGACGGCGTCGCTGTTCAAGACCATGTCCCTCGAACGACTCACCCTCGAAGACGCGCTCCAATTGCTGTCGCTTCCCCGGGTGGTGGGTGTCGATCCCACCGATCAGGGCGAGATCGTGGCCATGAACGGCCGCTACGGGCCCTACCTGCGCAAGGACTTCGTCAACGAGGAAGGGGTCGCCAAGTACGAGACCCGCTCCATCGAAAGCGAGGAGCAGATCTTCGAGGTCACCCTCGAGGAGGCTCTGAAGATCCTGGCTGAGCCGAAGCGCGGGCGAGGCCAGAAGGTGACGCCCCCGCTCCGAGAGATGGGCGTCGACCCGGTGTCCGAGAAGCAGATGCTGCTCAAGGACGGTCGCTTCGGCCCCTACGTGACCGATGGCGAGACCAACGCTTCGCTGCGGGTCGGCGACGCGGTGGAGACCATCACCGACGAGCGAGCCTCCGAACTTCTCCAGATCCGCCGCGAGGCCGGTCCGTCGAAGAAGAAGAAGGGCGCCAAGAAGAAGGCCACGGCCAAGAAGAAGACGGCAGCCAAAAAAGCTCCGGCCAAGAAGACGGCCGCGAAGAAGACTGCGGCCAAGAAAGCTGCTGCCAAGAAGGCTGCGGCGAAGAAGGCCGCTCCGGCCGACGACGCCCCTGACGACGACGCTCCCTTCTAGAAACTTCTTCCCGGTCCACGTGGTGCAGGACCGGCCGGGCCACCTTTAACCCGGTATGAGGACAGAGGTGGTGCCAACCCCGCAGCGGGAGGACGACTTCTCCCGCTTCGTGGGTGAGGTCGAACCGCGGCTGCGTCGAGCCTTGGTGGCGGCCTACGGGCCGCAGGCCGGTCGGGAGGCCACCGTCGACGCTCTGGGGTGGGCGTGGACCAACTGGGAGCGCCTGGCCCCCATGACCAACCCCACCGGGTACCTGTATCGGGTGGGGCAGACGGCGGCCAAGCAAACCCGACGGCCATTGCGGGTGGTGCCGGCCGAGCCGACCGACGGCGAACTGCCGTGGGTCGAACCCGAGCTCGAACCGGCGCTGATGGCCCTGACCAAGCAACAGCGGGTTGCCGTGGTGCTCTGCCATGGCTTCCAGTGGACCCATCGGGAGGTGGCCGACCTGCTCGACCTGTCGCCCTCGACCGTCCAGAACCATGTGGAACGAGGCCTGGCCAACCTGCGCCGGGCCCTGGAGGTGCACGATGTCTGACGACCTGCAACGCAAGCTCGAAGGCTGGGCCGACCAGGCCTCGCCCGTTAGCCCCGACGAAGCCCGCATTCGGGCCGATGCTGGCGACCTCGGGGCCCTCGACCCCGGTGGTGTTGGAGGCGGAGGGGCCACGGGGCCCCGGCGACTGCTGGCCGCCGCCGCGGCTGTCGTGCTGGTCGGGGCCTTGGCCATCGGTGGCTGGAT
>JBDTBS010000252.1:0-7260 GCA_039924035.1 Aquihabitans sp.
CCACCCGGTCGATGCGATGGCCGAAGCGGTCGTGCGTGTGGAGCACCGGAGGGTTGGCGTTGGCCAGGTCGCCCCGATGGATCCAGGCCGGATCGCCGACCATGGCCCCCACCCGGCGCAGGTCGGCCTCCTGGTCACCGGCACCTTCACGACGGACCCCTTCGAGCAACGCCAGGTCGAGCTCAGCGGCGTTGTGGTCTTCCAGGGGAGTGGACTGGTTGAACACCTCGTGCGTGGTCATGGCTCCGGTCTACCGCGGCCGGCCGACGCGGGCTCGACGGTTCGGGCAATCCGCTCAATCGGTGGTGGCCAACCAGTCCAGGGCCACCGCCGCCGTCCACGACTGGTCCCGAGATCCGAGCGGTTCGCCGGTGCAGGGCTCCACGTACTCGGTGCAACCGGTGGCCCTCAGCTGGTCTAGAGCCGTCTGCCGCAGGCGGCTGGCGCTTCGTCGGTGCCCGGCCCGGCGCAGGCCCCGCCACAGCAACCAGGTCATCGGTGGCCACTGGGGACCCCGCCAGTACGACCTTGCGTCGAACGCGGGATCGTCGACCGCGGTGGTGGGTGGTAGCGCCCAGGTCAGCGAAGGGTTGCCGGCATAGGAGGGCGACCACAGTCGGTCCACCAGCTTGGCGGTCCGGTCGATGTTGGTCCCGGCCACCAGGGGAGCGAACCCGGCGATGGTGTCGGCGGCGACCGGGGCCCCACCCACCAGGTCGATGTCCCGGCAGCGAGCGAGGTCGGTGTCCCAGCAGCGGTCGAGACCGGCCCGGGTGTTGTCGCCGTCGGCCCGGTGCCCTTCGGCCGCTTCGGGCATACCGACCACCACGGCCAGATCGGCCAGGGCATCGTCGGAGGCAGCGAGAATGGCGCTGAACCACACGTCGTGCATGCGGAACGGATGCGACCGCAGAGCCTGAGCCTGGTCGTGGTCTACGGCGATGAGTCGTTCGAGCAGAAACCGGTAGCGGCGGTAGTCGTCGTCGGTGGGTCGTTGCGCAGGATCGCCCACCACATCGAGGTCGGGGCGAGGCCCGTCGGGTCCGACCGACGGGTCGATCCGGGCCAGAGCGTCGTCCCAGCGTGGCGAGTTGTCGAGTCCGCTCTCCCACGGGTGAAGGATCGTTATCAGCCCGGTGCCATGGGGATCCCGGGCCGAACGCAACCAACGGTGCCAGCGCGCCAGGCGGGGATACAGGTCGGCGATGGCAGTGTCGACGGCATCGAGCACCTCCGGTCCGCTTCCAGTCGACACCTCCCGCACCCGCTGGAGAGCCAGGGCGTGGACTGGTGGTTGGCAAATGGCACTGGTTGCCACCCCGAACGGCGAATGACCGGCCGAGGACCATGCTTCCGGTCCGGGTTCGTAGGCCCCAGCGGCCACCGTGGGATCGAACACCACGTGGGGCAACATGCCATTGGACCACTGCCCTACGAACAGCGACTGGAGCTCGGCCACGGCCCGGATGGGGTCGAGGTGCGCCCAACCGATGGCCACGAACGCCGCGTCCCAACTCCACTGGTGGGGGTAGAGCTCGGGTGAGGGTCGAGTCCACCCACCCCGGTCGTTGCGCCGCAGTACGTCAGCGGCCTGCTGGCCCAACTCGTCCACCCCGGCAAGCTACTGCGACCCCAGAAGGTGTTCTCATCCATGGATCCAGCAGGGCTCCACGTCGCAGAGCCTGACCCGGCTCGCCACATCGCAGAGTTCGCGTCGAAGTGTTGGGACGTAGACCCACGACAAGCCGAGGTATTGGAAGTATGGGATCGCCCTCCAATATTGGCTTCAGACGTGCATTTAGAATGGTTGCCAAGCTTTTTCAGACCATACCATTGCACTCATGATCGAACAGGTGTACGATCCAAGGCGAACGATCGAGCCCTGTGAGTTCCTCTGCTTCTTGCGAGGTGGAGGGTGGGGTTCGGTGTCGGTTCTTCGGCGAATGCTCTGGTCTGGCGTCAGCACGACGGCCGGTTCGGGGTGGAGCGTCCAGTGGTTCCTCGAGTGTTCTGTTGTGCCTCTCTTCGATCCTTGGCCGGTGACAGAGACGGGCTGGTTTCTGAGGAGATGGGCTATGGCATTGGATGACAGGGTCGTCGCTTTCGCTGATGCTTTGGATGGTCTGCGGGCTAGCACCGCTCACCTTGGCGGGGTGTCCGACGATGACCTGTGCGAGATGGTGGCGACTCTCCCTGGTCTGTCGGACCTGTTCGGCGCGGTGATGACTGAGGCCATTGGTGAGTGGGACAGCCGAGGCCTGTTCCGCCTCGATGGGTCTCGTGCGGCAGGGGCCCGTCTGGCTCGTGACGCCGGTTGGTCCAAGGCAGGGGCTGATCATGTGGTGACTCGGGCCAAGAGGCTCCGCCACCACCGCCAAGTCGCGGAGGCCTATCGGAGTGGTGATCTGTCCACCGACAAGACCGATGTGTTGTGCAAAGCCGCCATTCCGGCCCGGCGAGCGTTGTTCGCCGAGGCGAAGCGAACCTGGTGTCCGATGCCAAACGGCTGTCATGTGATGACCTGAAGAGCACGGTGGCCTACTGGGCCAACGCTGCTGATGACGATCTCGGCCGTGACCGATCCAAAGGCCAGCACGCCGGCCGTCGTATGTCGTGCTCACGGACCTTCGGTGGCGCGGTGGTGATCGACAGCCTGTTGGATCCGGTGGCGGGCACGGTCGTGATGGACGAGCTCGAACGGCTCACCCAACAGCTGTTCGAAGACGACTGGGCTCTGGCCCGTCACCAGTTCGGGCCGTTGGCCACCACCGACAACCTGCCTCGCACTGCGACCCAACGGCGGGCAGACGCGCTGGTGATCATGGCCATGCGCTCAGCGGCCATGCCCGCTGATGGCCGGACCCCGCGTCCGTTGTTCACGGTGATGACCGACATGAGCACCGCCCTCAAGATCTGTCAGATGGCTGATGGCACCGTTGTCGCACCGAACCTGTTGGCCTCGTGGTTCGCCCAAGGCGAGTTCGAACGCTTCGTGTTCGACACCCCCAAACGAGTCATCGAAGTCGGTGCCAAACGACGGTTCTTCACCGGTGCGGTCCGTCGGGCCATCGAGGTCAGAGACAAACACTGCACCTTCCCCGGCTGCACCATCCCCGCCAACCGCTGCGACATCGACCACATCATCGAATACAGCCAAGGTGGGCCGACTACGCAGCAAAATGGGCGCCTTCGCTGCCCCACCCACAACCGGCAGAGACCCGGCCGAAACACCCCACCACACCAAGGCCCCTGACCCCGGAGGGGCGGGTGTGCAGCCTGCTGATGGCTCGTGGCCCATACGGTTTACGTCATGAAGGTTTGGATCGGTCGGGTCGCCATGGTGGTAGCTGTCCTGGGCTTGGCCTCATGCGGTAGCGGCGGCTCGGACGATGGCGCACGCCAGACCGGAGCTCAGGCGTCACCAGAGGCCGAACATCGTGTTGCCGTCGATCCGGGAGCCATCGGCCCGCCCGGTACCGAGATCGCGCCCGGGGTGGAAGTGGTGGCCGGGTCCAGCCTGGTCGGCCCGACGTTTCCCCTGCTCGGGTGGACCGACGCTGATGGTCAAGTGGTCGTCGGCTGGCAGGCCGTTGTGGTGGTCGACGACGACCCGGTCGAGGTCTGGGACGGCTACGTGCGCCAACTCGGGATCGCCGACCGGGCCTCGGCTCCGCAGGCCTGCACGGTGAGTCGACGCGGCAAGCCACAGCAGGTGTCCCCGACCCCCGAGGGGCACGACCAGGTGTCCCCGACCCGGTTCCTCACCGAGCCAGCCATCAACGGTGAGGATCGCATCGATTGCCAGGCTCGGTTTGGTCAGACCGAGCTCGTCATGATGGTCGGCCAAGATGGATGCGGCCTGTGGCAGGGCACCGAGATCCCTCCGTCCTGTCGAGAGCACGAGATCGCCCACATGCTTATCCAGGTCCAGACCGACCCGGACGTCGGGGGTTCCGGTGGCCTTCGATCGATCGACGGCTCCCTGGGCACCACCGAGCTTCGCTTCGAGCGGCGGCCCGGGGAAACCAATCAAATCGGTACCCCGGAAAGTTGGGCCCGAATCCCTGCCGGGGAGGTGGTGGCACCCCAACTCGGTGCCGCACGACCATCGAGGCTTCCGGCACCCGGTGAACGTATCGATGACGGGCTCGACTACTTCCTGGATGACCAGAAGGACCCCTTAGTGGCCTGGCGGTCATCCCGGCCGACGGGGCCAGCCTGGTGGCGCCAGCCATGCTCCAGTTCTGCAACAGCGGTCTGGTGGCCGTCTTCTCGGTCCCCGCTCCACCCGAGCAGGCCGTCCAGTCGTTCGCGGTGGACGGCGATGATGAAACGCTGACAGTCGAGGGCGACGCCGTCCCGGCCTGGGCCGAGCTGTCGGCGTACCAGTTGGGCGGCTTCGGCCTGGATCTTTTGGCGGTCGCACAGCCCGACGGCTCCAGTGCCGTGCTCGTCACCGAGTGCGGCGACTGACAGGCCGTTGGGTCTGTCCTTGAGGCATCGTCAAGGGACCGAGGAAACGCTGCCCGACGCCGCAACATCGACGCGCTGACCGAAGGTCGTCTGCCGCGCCCCACTGGGCACCCCTCGTCGGGTCGGAAGGGTGGATGCCCGTAGGAGATCCGGTCGATGCCGTTGTGGTGGGGTCTGGACCCAATGGGCTGGCGGCCGCGGTCACGCTGGCTCGGGCCGGACGGTCGGTCACCGTGCTCGAGGCCGAGGACACCATCGGTGGCGGTACCCGCACCGAAGAACTGACCATCCCTGGACTGCTCCACGACGTCTGCTCGGCCATTCACCCCTTCGGCGTGGCCTCGCCCTACTTGTCGTTGCTACCCCTGGCCGAGCACGGCCTGCACTGGCGCTACTTCGATGTGGCCTTGGCCCACCCGCTCGACGGCGGTCGGACCGCGGTGATGGAGCGCTCGCTGGCCGACACCGTTGCTGGGCTTGGCGCCGATGGTCCGGCCTGGGAGCGCCTCTTCGGCCCGCTCAGCCGAAGGTTCGAGGAACTGGCCGAAGACCTGCTGCGGCCCATGCTCCACGTGCCCGGCCATCCCGTGGCCATGGCCTCGTTCGGCCGACGAGCCCTGCTGCCGGCCACCACCGTGGCCAGGCGGTGGCGCACCGACGAGGCCCGGGCGCTGTTCGCCGGGGTGTCGGCCCACATCATCCATCCGCTCACCCGGCCGACGACAGCGTCGGTGGGTCTGATGCTCATCGCTGCGGGCCACAACGTCGGCTGGCCCACCGTGGAGGGTGGGTCCCGGGCCATCACCGATGCTCTGGCCTCGCTGCTGAGCGAACACGGCGGCACCATCGAGACCGGTGTCCGGGTCACGTCACTGTCTCAACTACCAGACCACCGGGTGGCCCTGTTCGACGTGGCCCCTGGAGCGTTCGCCGACATCGCGGGATCGAAGCTCCCGTCGCGCATCGCCCGTTCCTACCGGCGCTTCCGTCACGGACCCGGTTCGTTCAAGGTCGACCTGGCCGTGGAAGGCGGGGTGCCTTGGATCTCGGAGGTGGCCCGACGGGCCGGGACCGTCCATGTCGGCGGCACGCTCGAGGAGATCGTGGCCGCCGAAGCCGACGTGCACCGGGGGCGCATGCCCGATCGGCCGTTCGTCCTCGTCGCCCAGCAGTACCTGGCCGACCCCACCCGATCGGTGGGCAACGTGCACCCGGTGTGGGCCTACTGCCACGTGCCCGCCGGCTGGACCGGCGATGCCACCGAGGCCGTGCTCACCCAGTTGGAGCGGTTCGCCCCCGGTGTGCGCGACCGGATCGTGGGGTCCGCGGTACAGGGCCCGCCTGAGCTAGCTGCTCACAACGCCAACTACGTGGGCGGCGACATCTCCACGGGGGCCAACGACCCCCTCCAGGTGGTGTTCCGCCCGCGGATCGCCGTCGACCCCTATGCCACCGGCATCCCCGGTACCTATCTGTGCTCGGCCGCCACCCCGCCGGGGGGCGGCGTCCACGGTATGTGCGGTCACAACGCGGCCAAGCAGGCACTCGGCTATCTGTCTGCCGACGATTGACCGAGGATCGCCATCTGTCGGTCGAACGCTGAGTCGACCCGGTGTCAGCGGCCTCGGGGTAGGCCCAGTCCTCGTTCGGCCACGATGCCTCGCAGGACCTCGCTGGTGCCGCCGTAGATGGTGGTGACCTGGCAGTGCCGGTAGATGGCTTCGATCCAGCCGTCAGCCGAATCGGCGGTCGGGTCACCGTGGCGGCGCAGGCCTTCCACGCCGAGAGCATCGATCATTTCGTTGCCGGCGTACTGGTAGTGCTCGGTGGTGAACAGCTTGGCCATGGTGCCCTCCACTCCGGGCAGGGTGCCCTCGGAGGCCATCCATGCCGCTCGCCACCCGAGCAGGTTCGAGACCTCGTTGCCGATGGCTACCCGGGCCAGACGTTCGCTCACCAGCGGGTCTTCAAGCATGGTGCCGCCGGCGGGGGACGAGGTGGCGCGGGCCCAGCCGAGTCCGTGGTCGAGCAGGCGGACCAGTTCGCCGTACCAGGCCGAGTTCCGTTCGAACACGAGGGCGGTCATCATGACCTTCCAACCCCCGTCGACCTCACCTACCCGGTACTTGTCGTCGACCTTCACGTCGTCGTAGTAGGTGATGTTGGTGCGCTCGCCACCCATGGTGTGCACGGGCGTGATGCTGATGCCCGGAGTGTCCATGGGCACCACGAACATCGTGAGGCCCTTGTGCTTGGCGACCTGCGTGTCGGTGCGCGTGAGCAGGAAGACGTAGCCCGCCTCGTGCGCCAGCGTCGTGAACATCTTCTGCCCGTTGATGACCCATTGGTCGCCGTCGCGCTCGGCCCGGGTGGTGCAGGCAGCCACGTCGGAACCGGCGTCGGGCTCGCTGTAGCCGAGGCAGCACATGGCCTGGCCGGAGAGGATCTCAGGGATGATCGTGCGCTTCTGCCAGTCGGTACCGTCGATCAGCAGGGTGTGGGCCACCAGCGACGCCACCCCGAGACCGTCGACGGGTGCACCAGACAGGTACATCTCTTCGGTGAGGGCGTTCATCTCCAGCGGGGAGCGGCCCTGGCCGCCGTACTCGGCAGGCCACCCGGCCGACAGCCAGCCCTCGGCGGCCATCTCCTTGTGCAGGCCCCAGTCGTGGATGGTGCCGGTGGAGTGGGCGGTCTCGATGACCTCTTCGGTGACGTGCTCGGCCAGGAAGGCCCGCACCTCGGTGCGGAAGGTCTCCACGTCGGGGCCGAGGCGGAAGTCGAAGC
>JBDTBS010000253.1:0-2896 GCA_039924035.1 Aquihabitans sp.
TGGGGCGTCGTGGTCGGAGGAGCGGTCGCCGTCCCCATCAACACCGCCTACAAGGGCGATTACCTTCGCCACCAGTTGGCCGACTCCGGAGCCCGGGTGCTGATCGTGGAAGCCGCCCTGGCCGACCGGGTGGAACGCATCGCCGACCAGTTGCCGACGCTCGAACGGCTGATCGTGGTCGGCGAAGCCGCGCCCACGGTGCAGGTCCCCGTCCACACGTGGGGCGAGATGTTGGCCGGATCACCGGCCCCGTTCGCCGACGTGCGCCCATCGCAGCTGGCCACCTTCATCTACACCGGGGGAACCACCGGCCCATCGAAGGGCTGCATGCTCAGCCACAGCTACCACGGGAGCCTGTCTCGCCAGATCGGCATGTGCTGGCGACGCACCGAGCACGACGTGGTGTGGACGCCCCTGCCGCTGTTCCACTTCAACGCCATCGTCACCGCGGTGCTCGGACCGCTGATCCACGGCGGACGCTCAGCGATCTACCGACGTTTCTCGGTCTCGAACTTCTGGCCCGAGATGAACCGGGTCGGAGCCACGGTCACCTCCACCCTCGGCACCATGGCCTACCTGCTGGCCAACGACATCGACCGTCCCGAACAGCCCGGCTCCGGTCACCCCGAAGCCAACACCACCCTGCGCCTGCTCGGCGCCGCCCCGTTGCCCGTCGAGATCGACTCCAAGCTCAAGGACCGCTTCGGCATCGGTACCTTCTCGGGGGCCTACGGCGTCACCGAGGCCTCGCTGATCTCCTGGCAGCCCGAAGGCGTGGAGAACAAGCCCAACGCGGCGGGCATCATCAACGACGAATACTTCGACGTGCGCATCTTCGACACTGACGACATCGAGGTCCCGCGGGGTGGCGACGGCGAGATCGTGATCCGCCCCAAGCGGCCCCACACCATGTTCGAGGGCTACTGGGGACGACCCGAGGCCACCGTCGAGTCCTCCCGCAACTGGTGGTATCACACCGGTGATGTGGGCCGGATCGACGACGAGGGCTACCTCTACTTCGTGGACCGCATGGCCGACTACCTACGCCGGCGAGGCGAGAACATCTCGTCGTTCGAGGTCGAACGCGTCCTCATGCGCCACCCAGATCTGGCCGACGTGGCCGTGCACGCCGTGCCGTCCGAGCTCACCGAAGACGACCTCAAGATCACCGCCACCACCAAGGAAGCGGCCACCGTCACCGAGGAAGAGCTCTTCAAGTGGTGCATCGAGGAACTGCCCTACTTTGCCCTGCCCCGCTACATCGAGTTCCGGTCCGACCTGCCCCGCTCACCGGTGGGCCGGGTCCTGAAGCGAGAACTTCGTGACGAGACCCCCACCGCCGCGTGGTGGGATGCCGACACCAGCGGCATCACCTACGACAAGCGCTGACCGACCTACGCCAGGCGCTGGCGGATCGCCAAGAGCCGTTCACGGAAGTCGGGCTGGGCCATGGACCACTCCTGAGCCTCCAACTCCATGGCCAGCGCAGTGGCGACATCAGGCTGGTCGACGGTGGCCCGCAGGGTGGCCTTCGTGCGCCGGACCAGCGGGTGAGACCGGCCGGCAGCCCGGGCCGCCAGTCGGCGGGCCTCGGGGAGAAGCTCGTCGTCGGTGCCGACGCAGCGGTACACGAGACCGAGACGCTCGGCCTCTCGACCGTCGACCCGATCACCGCACAACACCAGAGCAGCGGCGGCCTGGCGACCGATGCTGCGCTCCAAGCGCCAGAGATGACCCCCGCCGGGGTGGATGCCCACGTCCAGCCAACGCGGATCGAAGCGCGCCGACGGGGAGGCGACGACCACATCGCAGACCAGCGGCAGGTTGACGCCGGCGCCGATGGCGGCACCGCCCACCGCAGCGATGGTGACGACGGGAGCATCGGCCAGGGCCAGCATCCCCACGTAGGTGTCGGGTAGCGGGGCCTTCGGCTCCAGCAGATCATCGAGCGAACCGCCGGCGCAGAACACCGGGGGTTCAGCGGCCAGAACCAGCGCGCCCACCCCGGCAGCCACGGCTTCGTCGACGGCGGCGGCGATGGCCCGGGCCATGTCCAGGCTCAGGGCATTGCGATGGTCGGGGTCGGCCAGGGTCAGGACGGCGACGTCGTCATCGCCGATCTCGACCCGGACCAGCCCTTTGTCGTGATCGGTCACCAACCGACGAACTCGGGGTCTCGCCGCTCGCCGAACGCGGCCAGGCCCTCCTGGGCGTCGACGGTGGCCATGTTCTGATCCTGGGCCATGGCCTCGTCGGCGAAGGCCTGCTCCCGGGTGCTGTCGAAGGACCGGTTGACCAGCCACTTGGTGAGGGCCAGGGTCCGGGTGGGAGCAGCCGACAGTCGATCGACCAGTGTCTGGGTGGTGGCCCGCAGGTCTTCGGCCGGCACCACGTCGTGGAGGAGCCCGAGGTCTCGGGCCTCGTCGGCACCGAGGTCTTCGGCCAGCATCAACAGGCGCTTGGCCACATGGGTACCTACCGCTCGGGGCAGCAGGTAGGCACCCCCGCCGTCGGGCACCAGGCCCCGACGGGCGAAGACCTCTATCAGGCGACTGCCTTCGGCGGCCACCACGAAGTCGGCGGCCAGGGCCAGGTGGGCGCCGATGCCGGCCGCGGCGCCGTGGATCTCGGCCACCACCGGCTTCTCGCAGTCGAGCACGGCGGCCACCAGACGCTGGCTGCCGGTACGCAGCATGCGGGCCACGCCCCCGGGACCGATCGGTGCCGGAGCACCGTCACCGGAACCGCCCGACACGGCCGAGAGGTCTGCCCCCGTGCAGAAGTGACGGCCTTCGGCCGCCAAGACGACGACCCGCACCTGATCGCTGCTGGCCTCCTCGAGCAGCCCGATGATGGCATCTCGCTGTGCCGGGGTGATGGCATTGCCGACTTCGGG
>JBDTBS010000254.1:0-34469 GCA_039924035.1 Aquihabitans sp.
GTCATACCACGGCCCCGGGTGGCGGTGCTCTCCACCGGCGACGAGCTGGTGGACGATGATCGGCCGCTGGCTCCGGGACAGATCCGAGAGTCGAACCGTCCCACCCTGGTGGCGGCCCTGCGGTCCTACGGTCTCGACGCGGTCGACGTCGGCACCGTGGCCGACGACCGCGATGGTCTGATCGAAGCCTTCACGAACGCGGCCCGGACCCACGACGCGGTGGTGAGCAGCGGTGGTGTGAGCATGGGCGATTTCGACCTCGTGAAGGTCGTCTTGGGCGACCTGGCCGACATGAGGTGGATGCAGGTGGCCATCCGGCCGGCCAAGCCCTTCGCCTTCGGTGTCCTCGATGGCACCCCGGTGTTCGGGCTACCCGGCAACCCGGTCTCGTCGTTGGTCTCACTATCGATGCTGGCCGTCCCCGGTCTCCGTCGGTTGGCCGGTCGAGATGATCTGGATCTACCCCAGGTGCTCGCGGTGGCCGGCCCCGGTCTCACCCGTCGTCCCGACGAGCGGACGACGTTGATGCGCGTCGCTTGTCGCTGGGACGATCGCGGCCGGGTGTTGGCGGTACCGGTCAATGCCCAAGGATCCCACCAGTTGGCCGCGTCGGCCGGGGCCAACGGCCTGGCCGTGCTGCCTCATGATGGCAACGGCGTGGCCGAGGGTGGGGACGTCACCGTGGTGCTCATCGGCTCGCTGGCCTGACCGTCATGGTGGCCGCCGAGGCCATCACCGAGACCGACCTCTAGCCTGAGGATGTGAGCCCGCCCGTCCCTGCGCCCCTCGTCGATGGTTTCGGCCGTCGTCACCGGGACCTGCGGATCTCGGTCACCGACCGGTGCAACTTCCGGTGCACCTATTGCATGCCCGCTGACGGCATGGATTGGCAGCCTCGTGAGCAACTGCTCACCTTCGAGGAGATCGAACGAGTGGCCGCCGTGTGCGTCGAGCGGTTCGGCTTCAACTCGATCCGCCTGACGGGCGGCGAGCCCACGGTCAGGGCTCGTCTGCCTCTGCTGATCGAACGTCTGGCCCGACTCCACGTGGACCTGGCGCTCACCACCAACGGCGCCCTCCTCGGGGAGCTGTCCGCTCCGCTGGTCGAAGCGGGGCTCACCCGCATCAACGTGTCGCTCGATTCACTGCGCCGCGACCGGTTCGCGGCGGTCACCCGTCGTGACGAGCTGCCTAGGGTTGTGGCCGGCATCCGGGCTGCGGTGGCGGCCGGGCTGAACCCGGTGAAGATCAACGTTGTCGTCCAGCGGGGGGTGAACGACGACGAGATCGTCGATTTGGCCCGCTTCGGTCGCGACGAGGGTGTCACCGTCCGGTTCATAGAGTTCATGCCCCTCGACGCCGACGGACGGTGGGGTCGGGATGCAGTGGTGCCGTCGGCGGAGATCGTGGCTGCTATCGACGCAGAGTTCCCGTTGATCGCCGCGAAGCGAGGCCATGCTCCGGCGGCCCGATTCCGCTACCAGGACGGGCTCGGCGAGATCGGGGTCATCGGCTCGGTCACCGAACCGTTCTGTGCTTCTTGTGACCGGATTCGTCTCACGGCCGATGGCCAGTTGCGTTCGTGCCTGTTCGCCACCGACGAGACCGATCTGCGGGCGCTCCTGCGTAGCGGGGCCGACGACGATGCTCTGGCGCAGGCCCTGGAGACCACGGTGGCCGGCAAGTGGGCCGGCCATGGGATCACCCACGTCGACTTCATCCGGCCCGCTCGCTCGATGAGCGAGATCGGCGGCTGACGGCAACGTCGGCTCCTACACTTCGTCCATGCCCGAGCGACTCACACACCTAGACCCGCTGGGCCGTGCCCGCATGGTCGACGTCACCCCCAAGGACCCGACGCATCGTCGGGCCGTGGCCCGGGGACGGGTTCACATGCAGCCCGAGACCACTGCCCTGGTGGCCCGAGGCTCGGTGGGCAAGGGCGATGTGCTCAACGTGGCCCGAGTGGCTGGCATCCAGGCCGCGAAGCGCACAGCCGACCTGATCCCCCTGTGCCATCCGCTGTTGGTGGGGGCGGTTCTCGTCAACTTCCACATCGACGACACGTTCATCGAGATCGAGGCCCACGTCGACACCGTCGACCGCACGGGGGTGGAGATGGAAGCTCTCACCGCCTGCACGGTGGCTGCGCTCACGATCTACGACATGTGCAAATCGGCCGACCGCTCGATGACGATCGGCGATGTGGCGCTTTGGGAGAAGACCGGTGGCCGGTCTGGTACCTACCGCCGGGCTACCACCGACGAAACAACCGAACACTGAGGGTGCCCGGCGCGTCCGTGTTGGTGGTCACATGGGGCCGGTCCTGGTGGATCGACGGGTCACAGCCGTAGTAGAACCGTAACAACCGAAGTCGTACCGTCACCTTTGTTTCAAGGTGACGGCGCAACGTGCCGACACCTCTGGTGAAGGATTCGGGAGAGTGCCCATCCACCATCGGGTGGAGATCGCTGGGTACCGTGATCGCAAGACAAGGTAGGCCTGGAGAACGTGACCATGCTCGTACTGCTCATACTCGCAGTCGTCTGGGCCGCGGTGTTGCTACCGCCGTTCGTGCGGAACCGCCGCGACGGACGCCCGGACAACTCCGTGGTGTCGTTCCGCGCGCAGTTGTCCACCCTCGAACGGGCCACGCCGGGAACCTCGTTGTATGTGGGCGAGGGCACACCCGAGTCCGATCTGGCGCCCCGAGTCGCGTCTGCCGCCCGCCGGCCGAGCAACGCCCAGAAGCGTCGTCGCCGGGAGATCCTCATGGGTCTGGCCGGGGCCACCGGCTTCTTCTTCCTGCTGTTGATCGCAGTGGGTGGAGCATTCGTCACCATGATGTTCCTGGCCTCGGCTGCTGGACTTGCTGCCTACGTCTATGCCTTGCGCCAGATCCACGTTCGCTCCATGGAACGGGCCGCCAAGGTTCGCCCGTTGGTCCCTCGCCACGGGCAGCCCACGAGCCCCGCAGTTGGCGTGGTTCGGACTGCGGCCAACTGATCCTTTTGCCGCGGCCCGTGGTCGTTTCGACCGCGCTCCGTAGTAGTCGGTGTGTCTTCGGTAACAATGCCCGCCAAGTGCGGAGTTTTCGCTCAAGTTCGTGATGGAACGCGACGAAGCCCCATACATGGCTTCACCCGTTTCACCCCGAATTCGTCGGCGCACCGGCGCTGTCATTGCGATCGCCGCCAGCTTCGCGTTGCTCACCGCCTGTCTGAACGCAGACCAGTCGCAGGTGCTGTCGAGTCTCAACCAGGATCGTCAGGCCCACGGCCTACGTACTCTCACCACCCATGCGCAAGCGCAGACCAAGGCGCAGCACTGGGCCGAGCACCTGGCCCGCACCGGCAAGCTCAGCCACTCCAAACTCTCTGATGGCATCTCCGGATGCTGGCGGTCCATCGGCGAGAACGTCGGATCGGGGCCCAACGTGCCTGCCATCCAGCGGGCCTACATGAAATCATCGGGCCACCGGTCCAACGTGCTCTCGAATACTTGGAACCAGGTGGGCGTGGGCCACGCCAAGCGAGGCAACGTCGTCTACACGGTGCAGGTCTTCATCAAGGCCTGTTGACGCCCACCGGTCGACGGTCGGCATCGCTCGGTGCACCGGCCAAAGGCTTCTGAGCAGATCCAGTGCTGCGCTATGGTGACGTCTCCGTATCCGGGGGGTGTAGCTCAGTTGGTAGAGCGCTTCGGTCGCATCGAAGAGGCCAGGGGTTCGATTCCCCTCACCTCCACTGGTACGGATTCGACTCGCACAGCGATCGCCGAATGGTTGACTGCTGCGCTGGAGCGGATGAGCGACCTGGTCGTGATCCTCGACCCAGACCTGAACGTGGTCTGGCACAACCAGGCCACCAGCGACCGGATGGGCTATTCGCCTGGAGACCTGATCGGGCAATCGATCCTGGCCTTCCTCCACCCTGATGATCTAGAGCGGGCCGCTGAGGTCGTCGACCTGATCAGCGACGGCGTGTTCGAGCAGAATCCTGTTGCTCCTGCGCTCTATCGAGTGCGATCGGCCACCGGCGACTGGGTCAGTGTGGAGATCAATGGCTCGACGGCCACCACCGACGACGGATACCTGCTCCTGGTGGCCCGATTCGCTGGCGATCTGGTGTACGCCGATCAACTCCTCGAGGCTGTCACCGCCGGCGTGGGCTTCGACCGGCAGGTCGACCTGGTGTTGAAGCTGGGCCTGTGGCGCTATCCCGACGAGGGCTACGCCATCATCTACCGCGAAGGCGATGAGACCCGCCACACCTGTCATGGCGATCTACCCGCCGAGCTCTACGGGGCCGTCGGGCTTCCTGGTCCCACACCGTGGGAGCAAGCGGGTACCCGAGGAACCGATGTGAACGTGCAGTCGGTACTGGTCGAAGCCGGCTCCGACGTGCTGGGCGATGCCCTGGCCCAGACGGCCCACAACGCCGGGTTCGCTGGTTGCCTGGCCTCGCCGGTACCCGACCCGGGGCACCTCGCCGGCGCGTGCATCGTGATCTGGTCTCGGGCCGCCGGCCCCACCCTGGCTGGTCACCGATATGCGTTGGACAACATGCGCCGGGCCTTGGCCCTGGTGTTGCAACAGCGTGCCCAGCTCCAGGCCCTCGAGCGGGCGGCGCACATAGACATGCTCACCGGGCTCTTGTCCCGGCTGCGGTTCTTCCAGATCCTCGCCAATGCCGATCAGCAGGCATCTGATGCCGCGGTGCACACGCTCCTCTACGTGGACCTCGATGGGTTCAAGGTCGTGAACGATCGCCTCGGGCACGGCGCTGGCGATCAGGTGCTGGCCATCGTCGCCCGCCGAATCGCCGACGCTTCGCCCCCCGGCACCCAGGTGGCCCGCATCGGCGGTGACGAGTTCGCCCTGCTGTGTCCACCGGGGACAGGCCTGGCCGAAGCTACCGAGCTGGCCAGCCGGATCATCGACGCGTCGGCCCAGCCCATAGATGTCGGCCAACGCCGGCAGGCCCGCATAGGGGCCTCGGTGGGAATTGCCGTTGGCCGACCAGGGGAACCGACCGGCGACGTGCTCGACCGCGCCGATGCGGCATTGATGCTGGCCAAGAACGAGGGTCGTGGTCGGTGGAGTGACGGCGCTACCGTGACAGCAGATACTGGTGCTAGCGACTAGGAGTTCGGATGCGAGTGATCGTCGATTACGACCTGTGCGAGAGCAACGCCATATGCATGGGCATTGCGCCCGAGGTCTTCGAAGTCCGCGACGACGACATGCTCTACGTCCTCCAAGAGGAACCCGACGAGTCTTTGCGGGCCAAGGTGGAAGAGGCGGCGGCTCGTTGCCCGAAGCAGGCCATCACCATCGAGAACTGATCCAGCTCCGGTGACCGCCATGGAGCGCATAGTGATCATCGGCGCGTCCCTGGCCGGCCTTCGGGCGGCCGAGACCTTGCGTTCCATGGGGTTCGACGGCTCGATCTCGGTGGTTGGTGACGAACCGCATCGCCCCTATGACCGGCCACCGCTGTCCAAACAGGTGCTCACCGGTGAGTGGGAGCCGTCCCGAATCGATCTGCCCGGCGGTGCTGAAGGACGGCTCGACGTCACGTGGCATCTCGCGACGTCGGCCGAGCACCTCGATCTGGGCCGACGTGAGGTGTCGTTGTCGGATGGCCAGGTCCTGGGTTACGACGGCCTGGTGCTGGCCTGCGGAGCCCGACCCCGAACGCTCCCGGGCACCGGATCGCTCGACGGGGTCTTCGCCCTGCGCACCATCGATGACGCCATGGCCATTCGGGCCCGGCTCGAGGCTGGTGCCCGCCGCGTGGTCGTGGTGGGGGCAGGGTTCATCGGCGCCGAGGTAGCGGCCTCGTGCCGGTCCCTCGGCCTGGCGGTGACGCTGGTGGAGCCCCTCGCGCAACCACTGGCCCGCGTGGTCGGTGAAAGGATCGGAGCCGTGGTGGCCGACCTGCATCGTGACCACGGGGTAGACCTGCGGCTCGGGGTGGGCGTCGATCGAATCGAAGGATCCGATGGGCCGAAGCGGGTCGTGCTCACCGACGGCAGCAGCGTGGATGCCGACATCGTGGTGGTCGGCATCGGGGTGGTGCCGAACGTGGCGTGGTTGGAGGGCAGCGGACTGACCCTCGACGACGGAATCGTGTGCGACGAGACCACGTCGGCCGCTCCTGGGGTGGTCGCCGCTGGCGATGTGGCCCGCTGGCCCAATCGGCTGTTCGGGGAGATGATGCGGGTCGAGCACTGGGAGCACGCCCTCGACATGGGCGCCGCCGCGGCCCGACGCTTGCTCACCAGCGACCACGAAGCCGAGCCCTACAGCCCGGTCCCGTGGTTCTGGAGCGACCAGTACGACCGGAAGATCCAGATGGCGGGCCGGGCGCGGCCCGACGACGACGTCGCGGTGGTGGCCGGATCGCTCGATGATCGCCGCTTCTGCGCGCTCTACGGACGAGACGGGAAGGTGATGGGTGCCCTGGCCATGAACATGCCGGCCCAGGTCATCCGCTACCGCCGGGCCATCGTCGAGGGTCTGGCGTGGGACGATGCCCTAGCCGCGGCCGCCCCGGCTCCGGCTCCGATTGGAGATGCTTCATGACCACCATCGCCTGGGTTTTCGTCGCGGTGGCGCTCGGCTTCGGCGTCGCCGATTGGTGGGCCACGTGGAACGACCGGCGAACGGTCCGCTACGTCACCAAACCAGCGGCGCTGATGGCCCTCATCGGGGTGGCCGTCACCCTCGACCCGTTCGACAGCACCATCGGTACCTGGATGGTGGTCGGCCTCGTGCTCTCGCTGGCCGGCGACGTGTTCCTGCTCCTGCCCGAGAAGTGGTTCGTGGGTGGCCTGGCATCTTTCCTGCTCGGCCACATCGCCTACGTCGTGGCCCTGCAGTTGGCCCCCCGGTCGCTGCCCCTGACCTTGGTGGGTTTGGCCGTGGTGCTGGTGAGCGTGGCCGTGATCGGCCGACGGATCGTGAGCGGGGTGGCCGCTGGTGACGACCGAGACATGGTCGGACCGGTCATTGCCTACCTGGTGGTGATCTCCGCCATGGTGGTCAGCGCGTTCGGTACCTCGGCCCCGTGGGCCATCGTGGGCGCCGGCCTCTTCTACGCATCAGATGCCACCCTGGCCTGGAACCGCTTCTTGGAGAAGCGCCGGTTCGGTCCGGTGTCGGTCATGGTCACCTACCACCTGGGTCAGGCTGGCTTGGTCGGATGGCTGGTCACCGGCTGAACCCCTGGTCCGGGCGGGCCGCCCTGGTGGTGGGAGCGCTGGCGATCCTGGCGGCCTGCTCGTCCGACGGCGACCAACTCGACCAGGCGGCCACCGAACGGGCCATCGAAGAAGCGGTCGAGGGCGACCTCCCGGTAGCTGTTGCCGGGGTCTACTGCCCCGACGTCATGCCGCACGGCGAGGGGCTCACCGTGCGCTGCGAGGCTGCGTTGACCGACGAGGTCGGAAGCGTGGGCTTGGAGGTGGAACAGATGCCCGATGACGAGCTCGACGTGAGCCTCCTGGATGCCGCGATCGATCCGTCAGAGGTGGCCGAAGAGTTGGAGAAGCAGTTGCTGGCCACCTACCTGCGGACCTTCACCGCCGACTGCGGCCAAGGGGGCCTGAAGGTCCTGCCGCCGGGCCGCACCATGTCATGCACGGTGGTCGACGAAAACGGCTCGCGAGATGCCACCGTCACCGTGGTCGATGCCTCCGGGACCCTGAGCTTCCTGGTAGCCAGCCCACCCCCGACATCGGACCTGCCGCCATCATCAGATGGGCCAGCAACGTTCGAGCCTGCACCTACGACGACCATCCAGGGGACTGTCGGCGACTAGACGCCCGCCGAGTGGACCGGCGCTACCAGGTCAGATCGAAGCAGCGTGATGTCAGTAGTCCGGGGGCAATGAACCGCCAGGCCCCACCGGCCGCCCGCCGGGTGTGGTCGGTCCAGGCAATGCAGTCGGGTCGGGTCACTCGACGGACCACCTGGCGAAGGCCACCCTCGCTCACCACGTAGCCCGCCCAGACCCCGGGGTAGTCCTTGGTCGACCCGACCTGGGTGGTGGTGACCCCGGCGTGGGCCCAGCGGCGGTGGCGGTGGGTGTGACCGCTGGTCACCAGCACGTGGCTGTGCACGGCCCCGAGACGGTCGAGCAACGCCCGGCTGTCCTGGTGGGTGACACCCCGCGGCCACACCTCGGCGCCGGTACGGGGATGCAGTTGGTGGTGCAGCGCGACCAGCACTGCCCCTTCGGGGTCGGCGTCGCGCACCGCGTCGACGAGATCATCGGCCACCCCGGCGATGGTGCCCTGGTTACGTCCCGCGGTGGTGCTGTCGGCCAGTACCAGGCGCAGGCCGGGTAGGTCTCGAACGATCAGGGGCAGGGCCATCGTCAGGTCGAAGGCCCGAGCCGCGTCCTCGGGCAGCATGCTGCGGCTTCCTGAGCGGTGGGCCCGGTCGTGGTTGCCGGGTAGCACGTCGACCGGGACCCCGAGGCCGGCCGATAGTTCGGCCCAGGCCCGCCATTCGTGGACTCCACCCTGGTTGGTCACATCGCCTTTGGCCACCACCCGGCGTGCGCCCCAGGCCAACGCATCGTCCAGGGCGGCTTGAGTGCAGCGGTGGGGATGGGCCACGTCGGGCACGGGGTTCTCTTTGATGGTGCCCCGGTGCCCGAAGACCTTGGCTCCGAGGTGGAGGTCGCCCACCGTGGCCAGCCGGAACAGTTCTTCGCCCGGGAGTCGGTCGAGGGTCCGGAAGGCCAGCCGTTCCCGACGGCCACGACGCGACTGACCGGGGAGATCAGCCTCGACGGTCAGGACCTGACCGGACGGAAGGCCGTCGAGCACGGTGCCACCGGCCGGTGACCCATCGGGAACGATCACCACTTCGGTCACATCGGTGTCGAGGGTGCGCAGCCTGAGCAGGCCCGGCTCGAGGCCTCGCCAGGTCAGCTGGACCGACGAGTCGTCCACCGCGAACACGGTGAGGTGGCTGTTCAGCGCAGCACCTCGGCCAGTTCCGAGGCAACGCGGTCGGCCACGGCCACCGTGACCCACATGCGTTCCTGGTGCTGGTCGATCACGGACGCGCCTTGGGGCACGGTGTGATCGTCGAGGAAGCTGACCACCCGGCCGGCCAGGTCGGGATCGGAGATGCCCCGGATGCCGTCGATGAGGCGGGGCACCGAGGCCGACGGGAAGCGGGTGTTGAGGACGTCCCAGTTGTGCTCCACGAAGGCCCACACGTTGGCGGTGGCATGGCGGTTGGCAAGGGCACGTCGCAGGAGGAACAGCCCGTCTTGGGTGCGGACCTCGTCGGTGAGCACCAGGTCGCAGAACTGTGCCACCAGATCGGGGCGGTCGGTGTCGGCCAGTGCCCCCAGGTGACGGAGTCGGTCCTGGGGTGTGGTCGCGGCTGTGGCCCGCCGGCGCAGTTCCGCCCACTGATCGGGGTCGGCGGTGGCGGCCACCACCCGAACGGTGGCATCGGCCAGGTTGGGGTCGACGACAGTTGGGTCGGTGGCCAGCGCCATGAAGCGTTGCTTGGCCAGGTCCCGCTGGATCGCATCGGCGCCGTAGATGGCAGTGGCCGCGAACAAGGTGGCCCGTAGCGATGTTGTCCGCTCGGACTCGCCTTCGTTGCGGGTGGGGCCGAGGCCATGGAGGGCCGGGGCCACCAGGGCCCGGGTCCAGGCCTCGAAGGACTCCCGTTGGTCGCCGGCCAAGCGGTGTAGCGAGGCGATCACGCCGACCATGCGCTGCCATACCGACACGTCGGTCTCGACGGACAGGCTGCGCAGAACACCCAGCAGTCGGCGCACAGAACTGCGGCCGGCCAGGAGCAGGGCCCATTCGTCTTCCACCAGGCCGTAGCGCTCGAGAGGTGACAGGTCCGACAGGGCCACAGCACTGACTGCCGCGAGGGCCTGATCGCTCAGTTCGACCCGGTAGAAGCCGTTGCCCTCGTGGTTGCCGATGACCCAATCTGGGGTGTGGTCCAGATCGATCACAGCCTCAGGCTCGTCGAGCAGCACCCGGTGCAACGTGGTGGTATCGCCGTGGCCGACCCGCAAGACCACCGGCACCGAACGGTCGGTCTCGGCGGGGGTGGTCGCTCCGGAACGGGCATCGGCCTGGAAGCCGAAACGTGACTGAGCCACCACCAGGCGGGGGCTGTCGGACCCCTGGCCGGGACGCACGTTCACCACCGGGTGACCGGGCCGGAAGATCCAGGTATCCATGATCTGGCGCACAGGCTCTCCTGTGGCCTCCTCGATGGCATCCCACAGGTCTGTGGTCTCGGTGTTCCCGTACTCGTGGGCGGTCAGGTAGTGGCGGATGCCGGCCTGGAAGCGGTCTTCGCCGAGGTACTGCTGGAGCATCCGCACCACCGATGCCCCCTTCTCATAGGTGAGCACGTCGAACATCCCCTCGGCATCTTCGGCGGTGATCACCTCGTACTCGATGGGTCGGGTGGTGGACAGCGAGTCGGTGTCGAAGGCCATGGAGCGGGCCAGGCCGAAGTCGACCCATCGCTGCCACTCGGGTCGGAAGGCATCCACGGTGACCATCTCCATGAAGGTGGCGAAGGCCTCGTTGAGCCAGATGCCGTTCCACCAGCCCATGGTGACGAGGTTGCCGAACCACATGTGGGCGATCTCGTGGGCCACCACGTCGGCGATGCGTTGCTGCTCGGCCTGGGTGGACCGTTCGAGGTCCACCAGCAGGGCCGTCTCCCTGAACGTGACGCAACCCATGTTCTCCATGGCCCCGAACGAGAAGTCGGGGATGGCCACCAGATCGAGCTTGTCGCCGGCATAGGCGATGCCGTACCAATCGGCCAGGAAGCGAAGCGAGAACGCCCCGATGTCCAGAGCGAAGGGGGTGAGGTGGGCCTGGCCGGGAGGAGCGATGACCCGTAGGGGTACCCCATCTACGTCGACGGGATCGGTGGCCTCGAGAGGCCCCACCACGAAGGCCACCAGGTAGGTGGACATGGACATGGTGGTGGCGAAGCGAACCCGTCGGTGGCCGTCACCGATGTCCTCCGAGGAAAGCTCGACCGAGTTGGACACAGCCAACAGATCGTCGGCCACGTCGAGGGTGATGGCATAGGTGGCCTTGAACGCGGGCTCGTCCCAGCACGGGAAGGCCCGGCGGGCGTGGGTGGATTCGAACTGGGTGCAGGCCAGGGTGCGGGTCTGGCCGTCGGCATCGGTGAAGGTCGATCGGTAGAAGCCGACCAGCTTGTCGTTGAGCTCGCCGGTGAAGGCTGCCCGCAGGATCCAGGCGCCAGCATCGATCGTCCGGTCGGCGGTGAGGGTGGCCGTCTCGGTGCTCGGATCGAACGAAACGGTCAGCTCGATGCTGTTGTCGGCCCCGGCCCCGGCCCGGGTGACCACGACATCGGTGAGGTCCAGGTCGAGGGCATGCAGCACGATCTCGTCGACCGACTCGGTCACCTCGATGTCCACGGTGGCCGTGCCGGTGAAGGTCGCGGCCTCCAGGTCGGGGGCCAGGTGCAGGGCATAGTGCGAGGGCACCACGGTGGTGGGCAAGCGGTTCGGATCGCGCTCGAGCACGACGGCTCCTGACGGTGGCGGGATGGGGATCGGCTGCCGAGGCTACCGGCGGTCGAGGCTGGAGTGGGGGGCACTGCGCCTCTGCCCCTACGCTTCTCCGCTTGTGAGCAGCCTGCAGACCCCGTCAGATGCCGACTTCGACGTGCTGGGCATCGGCAATGCCCTCGTCGACGTCCTGAGCGCCGAGGAGGACGACTTCATCGCCCGCCTCGATCTCGTCAAGAACTCGATGACGCTCATCGATACCGACCGAGCTGAAGAGATCTACGCGGCCATGACCGAACGGACCGAGATGTCGGGCGGATCGGCGGCCAACACCCTGTCGGGCGTGGCTTCCTTCGGTGGCCGGGCCGCCTACATCGGTCGTGTGCGCAACGACGGCCTGGGCAAGGCCTTCGCCCACGATCTCAAGTCGCTCGGCGTCCACTTCTCGGAGGCCACCGCCACCGAGGGCGACCCGACCGGCCGTTGCATGATCGTGGTCACCCCCGACGGCGAGCGCACCATGAGTACCTACCTTGGGGCCTCGGCCAGCCTGTGTCCGACGGACCTGGACCTCGACCTGATCGCTCGTTCGAAGGTCACGTTCCTGGAGGGCTACCTGTTCGATCGTCCCGATGCCAAGGATGCGTTCCGGGCCGCCGCCGATGCTGCCCACCAGGCTGGCCGCAAGGTCTCGCTGACCCTGTCGGACTCGTTCTGCGTCGACCGCCACCGCGACGACTTCCTCGAACTCGTCTCCGACGGTGTCGACATCCTCTTCGCCAACGAAGAGGAGATCATGAAGCTCTACGGGGTCGATTCCTTCGATGCCGGTGTCGAAGCGGTGCGAGGCATGTGCGAGATCGCGGCTGTCACCAAGGGCCGCCACGGCTCGGTGGTGGTCACCGCCGATGAACTGGTCGAGATCGCTCCCCATCAGGTTCCCAAGCGGGTCGACACCACCGGGGCCGGCGATCTCTATGCCGCCGGTTTCCTCTACGGCTGGTCGCAGGGCCGGAGCCTGTCCGATGCCGGCAACCTGGGGTCGATCGCGGCTGCGGCCGTCATCGGCCACATCGGCCCCCGCCCCGGCATGAGCCTGGCCCAGATGGTCCAGCTCCTCGACTGAAGCGCCCTCACAGTTCTTGAGGGGATTCTGGTCGCTGGTTAGCCACATTTCCCTCAAGAACGAAAACACCCAGTGGCCCAGACCATTCTTGAGGAGATTCTGGTCGCTGGTTAGCCACTTCTTCCTCAAGAACTGAACAGGTCGGGCAGACTTGGCGGGTGACTGCTCCAGATCCTGTCGAGTCGCCCTTCGATGCCGCTGAGGCATCGGCCGCCACGTTGGCCGTTGCCACCGGTGTCGACCGCCATGACGTGGCCGTGGTCCTCGGCTCGGGGTGGAAGCCGGCGGCCGACCGCATGGGCGAGCTGGTGGCCGAACTGCCGATGACCGATCTCGGGGGGTTCCCTGAAGCCTCGGTACTCGGCCATGGGACCACGGTGCGCTCGGTGCGCAACGGCGACCGGGGGATCCTGGCGTTCATGGGCCGAGTCCACCTCTACGAGGGACACCACCCCAATGTGGTGGCCCACGCGGTGCGTACTGCCGTGAGGGCTGGGTGTCGCGCCGTCGTCCTCACCAATGCGGCTGGTGGTCTCCGCCCCGGCATGCGCGTCGGTCAACCGGTGCTCATCGCCGACCACGTCAACCTCACCGGGCGCACCCCGTTGCTCGGCCGCAACGACGATCGCCTGGGCCCCCGCTTCCCCGACATGACCGACGCCTACTCGCCCCGTCTGCGAGAACTGGCCCGGACGGTCGACCCCACCCTGGAGGAAGCGGTCTACGGCGGTTTCCTGGGCCCCACCTACGAGACGCCGGCCGAGGTTCGGATGGCAGCCGAGCTCGGTGCCGAACTGGTGGGCATGTCGACGGTCCTGGAGACCATCGCTGCCGTACACGCTGGTGTCGAGGTGCTGGCCTTGTCGCTGGTGACCAACCTGGCTGCCGGCCTGTCCGAGGAGCACCTGGATCATGCCGATGTGCTGGCCGTGGCCGCCGAATCGGCCGACCAGATGGGCGGTCTCATCGCCGATGTCGTCGGGCGGATCTGATGACTGACAACTGGACCGACGAACTGGCGGCCCGGGCCCGTGACTGGGTGGCCGACGATCCCGACCCTGTCACCCGTCACGAACTGACCGACCTGATCGATGCCGCCGACGGTGGCGACGTGGTGGCGGTGGCCGACGTCGTCGACCGCTTCGCTGACGACCTCGAGTTCGGTACGGCTGGGCTCCGAGGGGCAATCGGTGCCGGACCGAACCGGATGAACCTGTCAGTGGTGATCCGGGCTGCAGCAGCCATCGCCCGTTGGATCCACGACACCGGGGGCGAGGAAGCGGCTCGACGAGGTGTGGCCATCGGCTTCGATGCCCGCTACCGCTCGACCGATTTTGCCGAGGCCACCGCCGCGGTGATGGCTGCCGCCGGCATTCGGGCCCACGTGCTGCCCGAACCTCTGCCCACCCCGGTGCTGGCCTTCGCAGTTCGCCACCTCGACGCGGCGGCCGGGGTGATGGTCACCGCCAGCCACAACCCGCCCCAAGACAACGGCTACAAGGTCTACGACGGGTCCGGCCGACAGATCGTGGCCCCCACCGATGCTCATATCGCTGGGCACATCGCCGCCATCCAGTGGGTCTCGTCGGTCCCTCGATCCGGCCCCGATGATCCCGACATCGTTCGTCTCGACGATGCGGTAGCCGCGGCCTACGTCGCCGGCGCCGGGGCGGTTGGCCTGGTGTCGAAAGCACGGGATGTTCGCATCGCCTACACGGCCATGCACGGAGTGGGAGCGGGTACCTTTCGTCGGGTGCTTTCGGCGGCCGGGTTCGCCCCCGCCGTGGAGGTGGCCGAGCAGATCGAGCCCGACCCCGACTTTCCCACGGTGGCCTTCCCCAACCCTGAGGAGCCGGGCGCACTCGACCTCGGTCTGGCGCTGGCATCACAGACCGGGGCCCACGTACTGATCGCCAACGACCCTGATGCCGACCGGCTGGGGGTGGCGTTACCCGACCCATCACGTGGCGATCCAGCCACCCCGGCGGGGTGGCGGTCGTTGCGGGGTGACGAGATCGGTGTCGTGCTAGCCGACCACCTTCTCCGCCACGGTCACCTCGACTCGTCAACGGTGCTGGCCACATCCATCGTGTCGTCGAGCCTGCTCGGACGCATGGCGGCGGCAGCCGGGGTCCCGTTCGCGGAGACCCTCACCGGGTTCAAGTGGATCACCCGTGCCCCCGGCGAGGGGCAGACCTTGGGTTTCGGATACGAGGAGGCCCTCGGCTTCTGCGTTGGCGACCTGGTGGCCGACAAGGACGGGATCACCGCCGCGGTCGTGTTCGCCGAGGCGGTGGCCGTGCAGGCCGCCGAGGGTCGCACCGTGTTCGACGTACTCGACGACCTGGCTCGGAGCCACGGCGTGCATCAGACCGGTCAATGGGCGGCTCGGGTGGCCGGGACCGAAGGGATGACTCGGCTCACGGCGGCCATGGCCTCGCTCCGGGCCCAGCCGCCCACCACCCTGGCCGGTCGGCCTGTGCGCTCGGTCGTGGACCTCATAGATGGCGACGACGGCGCCCACCTGGCCCCCAGCGATGTGCTGACCTTCCATCTCGACGAGGCCCGGATCATCGTGCGCCCCAGCGGCACCGAACCGAAGCTCAAGTGCTACATCGAGGTGGTGCAGTCGGTGGCCGACGATGCAGCCGACCCGCAGGCCGCTCTTAAGGCGGCTCGCGCCCGGGCCAAGGCAACGTTGGCCGAGCTGACCTCAGCCATCGCTGAGGCCACCGGCCTGGCCTGATGGCAGAGGTCGTCTCCGACCGGTGGTGGATCAGGCGGTGCCGTAGAGCCGGTCGCCGGCATCGCCCAGACCGGGCACGATGAAGGCCTGATCGTTCAGGTGATCGTCGATCGAACCCACCACCAGTTCATCGGCCAGGCCACTGTTCTCGAGGGCTGCCACTCCCTCTGGGGCGGCCAGCACACAGACACAGATGAGGCGACCCGCGTTGCGGTCTCGGAGGATGTTGCAGGCGTGGACGAGCGATCCGCCGGTGGCCAGCATCGGGTCGAGCACCAGCACGTCGCGGCCGTGCAGGTCTGCGGGTACCGAGTTCATGTAGGGCTCGGGCTGGAGGGTCTCCTCGTTGCGGGCCACTCCGATGAACCCAGTGGGGGCCTCCGGCAGCACGCGCAGGACCCCGGCCATCAGGCCGAGACCGGCCCGCAAGATCGGGACCACCATCGGGGGCTCGGCCACTCGGGTACCGGTGGTGGTGGTCAGCGGTGTGACCACGTCGAAGGTTTCGGTGCGCAGCGACCGGGTGGCTTCGAAGACCAGCAGCCCGGCCAGGTCGTCCATGGCCTGACGGAACGCGGTGCGTCCGGTCTCCTTGTCGCGCAAGGTGGTGAGGGCCCGGAGGGCTAGGGGATGATCGACGATGTTGATGTGCACCGCCCCATGATGCACGGGGCCAGCCCACCGGTGGGGGAGGGGCAGCGACTGTGGGCGCCGGTGGTCGGAAGTGGGCTCCGGAGGTGGCACGATGCGGAGTATGGATCGTGCAACGATGGCTCGCCTGATCGACCACACCCTGTTGGCTCCCGATGCCACCGCCGGGCAGGTGGCCATGTTCTGTGGGGAAGCCACCGAGCTCGAAGTAGGAGCGGTGTGCGTGTCGCCCAACCGCCTGCCGCTGCCGGCCGCGGCTCTATCTGACGGCATCGAGGTAGCCGCCGTGGCGGGGTTCCCCTCCGGGTCTCACCGATCGGTGATCAAGGCCGCCGAAGCAGCACAAGCGGTGGCCGACGGAGCCACCGAGGTCGACATGGTGATCGATCTGGGCATGGCTGCCGCCGGTCTGTGGCAACGCGTCGAGGTCGACATCGCGATGGTGCGGTCTGCCATCCCCAACTCGGTGGTGCTCAAGGTCATCATCGAATCGGCGTGGCTGGAATCTCGCCAACGGATAGTGGCTGCCTGCCAGGCGGCTGAGGCCGCGGGAGCCGACTTCGTCAAGACATCCACGGGCTTCCACCCTGCCGGGGGTGCGTCGCTGGAAGCAGTGGCCTTGATGGCCGCCACCGTCGACGGTCGTCTCGGCGTGAAGGCCTCCGGAGGCATCCGTGACACGGCTACAGCACTGGCCATGGTGGAAGCCGGAGCTACTCGACTCGGGTGCTCAGCCAGCCGAGCCATCCTCGAAGGGTTCTGACGGTTTGCTTATGCTGTCGAGCGGAGAGCTTCTCATGGCCCTCGCCGGCGTGCTTACCAGCCCCAACCAACCTTGACCCCAAGTCGACGTCCACGAGCGAACCCCGACCGGCGTTTCCGTCGGACCAGACGAGGGGACCGACCACGAGAGCGTCGCAACCTTCGACAACCTCGCCGCTGTTTCCCAAGTCTGTGATCACGGTCCACCACTACGGGCCGGTACTGACCCGGTAAAGAAGCTCCACGGAAAGACCAGATAGATCATCCGTGTATTAGGCGTTCAGGGTTGAAGGAGTTCGATGTGGAGGTCCATCGTGTTTGCGAGTATCGCCAAGTCGTCGGCATCTGACGTGATGATGTCATCGCCGTCTTTGGCCAGGAGCACGACCCCGGCGTCGATGACGTCCGACATACCAGCGGCGCCGAGCAATTGACCAGCGGCTCTCCCAAGGCGATCATCGACAGGGCGGACATCGATGCCCTTGAGAGCTCGCGACAGTTGAGCCTGGCGGGGGCTACCTCGCCACACTTGTCCGACCACGCCGGCGTGGGTAATGGGCACCTCGCCAATTACCTGAGCGTTCTTCAAGCGGATCCACATCGAGCGCTCACCCCGATCGAGGGCGATGAGCGCGCCGCTGTCGAGCACCACCGTCATGCTGATTCAGCCTTTGGCGTGCGACGGGAGCGACCGCTCGTTTCGGGGCGTCGACCGCGCACGATCACCGCCTCCGCGCGATCGGCCCGATCTTGCGCTGCCGATTCCTCGGGAGTGATCACCCCGAACTCCGCTTCGTACGCCTCGACTGCCTTCCGAAGATCAGCCAGCTTGCGATCCTTGGCGACCTTGTCCACCAGCGCCGCACTCACCCATCCGCTCACCGACTCGGCCTCACCATCGGAGACGGCGCGATTCGCCGCATCGAGCAACTCGGGGTCGACGGTCACCGTCATCCGCTGCTTCTTAGAGGTCATACGCCAATGGTACCACCGGTATGATGTTCAACACATCGCCCTGAGGTGTCGGTGGGTGACGCTCGGGTATCCGGCGCTTGGCGACAGTCTTCGGGGCTGCCGCACCCTCCGACTTCTACTGTGGCATGGGTGTGGCATGATTGTGGCATGGCACGGGTACGAGTAAGCACTACTGTCGACGGGACGATTTTGGCCGAGGCTCGGCGCATTCGAGGCGACGCAACCGATGCGGTGTTACTCGATGAAGCGCTGCAAGCCTTGCTCGCTCGTCACCACGCAGGTGAGATCGATGCTGCTTACGCCGCTTATGACACGCACCCGCTCGACGAGCCGGACGAGTGGGGCGACCTGGCCTCGTTCCGTTCGGGGGCAGCGGCAACGTGAGCACGCCCCGACGTGGCGAGCTTTGGTGGTGCGAGCTACCCGACATCGGGCGCCGGCCGGTCGTTGTTCTATCGCGCGACGCCGCCATCTCTCGCCTGGGCCGAGCATTGGTCGCCCCTTGTACGACGACGATCCGCCATTTGCCCAGCGAGGTCATCTTGGAACCAGGTGACGACCCCACCCCGCTCCGATCAGCCGTGAATCTCGACTCTGTCGAAAGCGTGTCGCTTGCAGTCCTGGTCGATCGACTCGGCACCCTCAGCGCACAACGGATGCGGGAGATGTGCGCAGCTCTCGAGATTGCCGTCGACTGCCCCGGCTGATTCCCCTCCAGAGTCCCTCCAAGCCGTCGGTAGGGGCAATCAGTGGTTCCCGCCGAACGGCCACTCATCGGGAAGGACAGCGAAGACATCCACGTCCTGTCGTTGTCCCTGCCAGACGCCATGGGCACGAAGCGTGCCCTCGAAGGTGAACCCGGCGCGACGCGCGACCGCAGCCGAAGGCGCGTTTCCGGACTGGATCGTCAGGAAGACACGTGCCGCCCCGAGATCGAACAACCAACCCGTCATGAGCGTTGCGGCGCGGGTCGCGAACCCTCGCCCTCTCGCCCTTGCCGCCAACCAGTAGCCGAACTGGGCGACATCGGTGCTCGACCAATGGTCGACGCCACACATGCCGACCGGCTCGCCCGAGACGGCATCAACGATCGCGAAGGCGACCCCCGTCGGATCGCCCTCGACCACGAAGGCACGCCACCTCTCCTGGATGCGCTCGATGATTGCTACTGCGTCAGCCTCCGACGCTGGCGCAGGGCCGTTGTAGCGCTCGATTGCCTGGTCCCTCGAGGCTTCAACCATGAACGTGGCATCGGAGGAGCCCCAAGGTCTGAGCACGACCACGCCGTCGGACAGCCTGACCGGTGATCGCTCACCGCCGAGCCCGGTCGGGTCTCCCACTCCGTCGGTCTCATCGCCAGGACCCGGACCTTCCGACGCCGTCATCTGTCCGACGCTACGACTTCGGGCCACTCGGTCCACCCCTGAAGTGCCGCTCGGCGATGGCCACAAGCCGGCGATCAGGGCAGGGCCGGTTCGCCCGAACGTCAGGCGGTGAGGGACGCAACGGACGCCGCGATACGGGCCAACGGCTCGGTCCCGTCGAGAATGTGGTCGACCAGATGTTCCGCGTCGAGTTCGGCGTAGCTCTCAAGCTGTGACGCGAACCAATGGGACATATCGTGGTGGCCCCCCGCACGCTGACGCTCCCGGTTCCGTCGCTCCAACTCGACCAGCGGAACACGAAGGAGGGCGACGGTGAAACCGTCTGCACGGGCCGCCCGGATCATCGCAGTGGGAACGAAGCTCGAAATGTGGATCACCTCCCCCATCGCAAGTGCCTCGGCGGCGGTCTCGACGACGACGCGCCGGTTCTCGCTCGCAGTAGACGGCCAGATCCCGCCCGCCCGGTCCAGCACGGCATCGTCCGATTCGATGACGTTGAACCGTTCCCGAAGCGCCTCGTAGAGGGATGTCTTCCCTGCGCAGCAGGCTCCGAGCACCAGCACCTTGTAGGTCATCACCCCTCATCCTGCCGTGGCCGAAGCCCGGGTTGTGTAGTTCGCGTAACCGGCGCTACGGGGCGCTGTGCTTCCCGGCAGCATGGCTGCTGTGACGGGTCCGGGAGGACAAGCGGGAACGACTCAAAGCCAGCGTGACCGGTCCTGGGTTTTGCGCACGCGGTTGCCGTCGGTCGTGCAACTCGTCAGGTACCTGGTCCAACGGGGTCACGACCTCCGAGGGCGGCCGCAGAACCGGGTCCGCCCGATGTCTCAGCGAGGGCTTTTGCCCCCCTGACGAAATCATCGAGGTCTCTGCCGCGGGCTTCGGCATCCACTCCAAAGGGAATCGGGGGGATCGGGTGAACCGTACGGCCGTTTGCGAGGTGGATGGTCAGGCCGTCGTGTGAGTTGAGCCCGCTCACCTCCGACCAGTCCCACCTTCGCTGAAGATCAGTGCGCCTCGTGATCCACCTGTACTTGACCGACACGCCGTTTCTATCCGCCGTCACGGTTCCCCAAGCGGCCAGAGCGCGCCTGGTGAGCATCCTGAGGGCCCAGACGAACGCCACCGCGTGGATCAGCATCCAGTCGTCGCTCACGTTTGACCACACCGTGATGGTCACCCCCGGGATCCACCAACTCGCTCCGAGAAACCACCTCAGTGGTCGGCGTTGGATCAGTTCAAGAGGGCGTGACAGAGTTTCGACATCCTGGTCGGCTCGCAGCGGATCTGGCGGCATAGTCACGTCCTGGCCAGTTGAGAGCGGCGGGTCAAGGACGCGGATGTTAGCCAAAGCAGGCCAGCAAACCAGGCCCCGGTCTCTCGGCGTAGACGTAAGTCCAGCACGCAGCATGGTGGAGCAGTCACCGGTCGGGACCGGTCAGCGTTGGGCATCGTCCAACCACTTGGGGGCGTTGGTGGGACGCCACAGAGCTAGGGCATCGAGGAGTTCGGCCGGGTCGGCGAATGCCTTCAGGTCGGTCCTGTGGGCTGACCCCAGGAACCCGGCTTCGGTGGCGCCGTCGAGGAAGCCGAGCAGCGGACCGTAGAAGCCGGCCACATCGAGCAGGCCGACCGGCTTCTCGTGGATCCCGAGCTGGGTCCACGTCCACACCTCGAACAGTTCCTCGAAGGTACCGACACCGCCGGGCATGGCGATGAACCCGTCGGCCCGGTCGGCCATGGCCAGCTTGCGTTCGTGCATCGATCCGACGATCAGCAACTCGCTGAGATCGTTGTGGCCCACCTCTTTGTCCCACAGGTGTTGAGGGATCACACCGGTCACGTGGCCCCCGCCGGCCAGGACGGTGTCGGCGATGACGCCCATGAGCCCGACCCGACCGCCGCCGTAGACCAACCCGATACCCCGCTCCACCATGAGCTCGCCGAGTGCGCGGGCACCGTCAGCGAACAGCGGGTCTACGCCCAGGTTGGAACCGCAGAACACGGTGAGGTGGCTCAGTTCACGAGGGCCAGCAGGAGGTGCGTTCAGGGGGATGTCGGTCACCCCGGCATCGTAGAGACCTCGCTGACCGTGGCTGGACACATGCTGGTGGGCGGGTCCGAACTAATGCCGAGATGGTGTCAGCGCAGCGGCATGGCTCCCACCGCGGTGGAACCCAGCGATGAGGCTCGGAGGGCGGCATAACCGGGTTTGATCTTTTCGTTGATGATTCGAAGTCGCTGGTCGAAGGGCCAGAAGCTGCTCTTCATGGCATTGATGGTCAGCCACTCGAAGTCGTGCCACCCCCAGCCGAACGCCTCGTTGAGATTGTGGAACTCTCGGCTGAGCGTGATGTCACTCATCAGGCGGTTATCGGTGTTGACCGTCACTCGGAAGCGGAGTTGGCGCAGCAGACCGATGGGGTGCTCGGCGATGGTGTCGCACACACCGGTGTGCACGTTGGAGGTGGGACACATCTCCAACGGCACCCGTCGGTCACGGACGAACGCGGCCAGTCGCCCGAGCTCCACCTGACCGTCGGGGTCGACGGTGATGTCATCGATGATCCGCACACCGTGGCCCAGTCGTTCGGCGCCACAGATCTGCAGCGCCTCCCAGATGGACGGCAGACCGAAGGCCTCGCCAGCGTGGATCGTGATGTGAGAGTTGGCCCCGGCGATCATCCGGAACGCATCGAGGTGACGTGAAGGTGGGTTGCCCGACTCGCTACCGGCGATGTCGAAGCCGACCACGCCCTCGTCTAGGTAGCGCAGGGCCACTTCGGCGATCTCGGTGGACCGGGCCGCATGGCGCATGGCGGTGATCAGCAGCCCGATCTCGATGTCGCGGCCCTCGCAGCCCCGACGGAACCCGGCCAACATGGCCTCGACGGCCTGGTCGGGGGTGAGGCCCCGGTCTATGCAGAGCTCGGGGGCCATGCGGACCTCGGCGTAGACGATGCCGTCGGCAGCCAGATCTTCAACGCACTCATAGGCCACCCGCTCGATGGACTCGGTGGTCTGCATGCAGGCCACGGTGTGCTCGAACGTCTGCAGGTAGAGGTCCAGGTTGCGGCGGTTAGCACCTTCGGTGAACCAGGCTTGTAGTTCGTCGGGATCGGTGGTGGGAAGCTGGTGGCCAGCGTCGGCCGCCAGCTCGATGACCGTGGTCGGGCGTAGGCCCCCATCCAGGTGATCGTGCAGCAGGACCTTCGGGGCCTGACGGATCGCTGCTTCGGTGATTCGCTCTGCCATGACCGAAGGGTACCGACAAGTCCGAGCCGATGTGGCCAGTCTGGTCCTCGGTCGACCTGGGTCAGGCGGCGTCGAAGCCGCGGAAGGGGAGATCGGCCTTGCGCTGCAACCAGTTGTCATCGGGATAGTCGGCGGCGGCATCGATCACGTGCACCGTGTAGGCGTGGCGGCTTCGCTCGCTGCGGTTGACGTCGCTCCAGTGGGGCAGCAGACCGTGGAGGAGCACCATGGTGCCCTTGGTGGCCTCGATGGGGACGAGCTCGGGGCTACCCGGTTCGGGGAACGGCGTGGTGTCCAGCTCGTCGAAACGGGTGCCGCCGTCGGGGTCGAGCACGAAGCGCTTGCGCAGCGGGGTGCGGTGGCCTCCGGGCTGGGCCCACAGGCAGCCGTTCTCGGTGGTGGCATCTTGGAGGGCCACCCAGAAGCCCACCACCGTCATCGGGTCGGTGTAGAGGAAGGTGGAGTCCTGGTGGCAGGTCACCTCGCCACCGATGCGGGGCGACTTGAAGATGTACATGCTCTGGAGCAGCTTCGGCTGCTGGATGCCGATGGATGCCGCGGCATCGGCGATGGCTGGCTGACGGCTGAACGCGTCGAAGGTGGGGTCGAGGTCGTGGAGGGCGTGGCCGATCTTGTTGATCGACTGGGCCTTCGGGTGGCGGAGCTCGCCGTCCTCGTCGAACGCATCGGCCTCGAAGAAGCAGGAGATGGAGTCGCCCGAGGCCAAGAAGTATTCGTCGCTGGTCCGGGTTTGCTCCTGGGTGGAGAACACCGAGACGACGGCAGGATCGAACTCGTCGACGATCTGACCAGCCCGGGCGATCAGTTCGTCGCAGCGGGCGGGGTCTATCGCGTCGGGTAGGACGAGGAAACCGTCCCGTTCCCACGCGGCGACCTGGGTGGCATCGAGGACCATTGGGCCTCCGGAGCTCATCGGCAACGAGCCGAGTGCCTGCTCGGTGCAGACATGTTTGATTGTGGCGCTCACCGGTGCTGATCGCAACCGGCGGGGCTAGGCGATGGCGGCCTGTGGATAGCCCCGGGCCACGGTACGGGCCAATATCCCGAGGGTGGCCCGCAGCGCCGCTTCCGACAGCACCGGGAAGATGCCGGCCTCACGCCACTCGGGGGCGATGCCAGACCAGTCGTAGTAGGAGGTGACCTCGGTGGCGCCGTCTTCGCCGGGAGCCAGTTGGTAGCCGTAGACGTGGCCGATCTGGGGCCGGATCCGACCGAGGACCTTCCAGGCGATCTCCCGTTCCGGATCGAAGGTCACGATGTTGACCGTGACGTCGTAGGTACCCATGGGGAAGTCGTTGAGCGCTTCACGGTCCATGTGGACCACGAACGTGTCGCCCTCGGCGGTCACGACATCGCCCTCGGCGTCTAGGAGCATCCCAGAGCTGTCGATGGCCACATGGCCTTGGGGGTCACAAAGCACGGCGAAGATCTCTGCCGCGGTTGCCGGAATGGTCCGGGTCACCTCTATGCGCTCGGTCTCGGGGCCTGCGGGTTCGTTGTCTGTGTCGGTCATGTTGTGGTCCTTCTAGTTCCTGGATGCCCAGGCATCGGCGGTGGCCACCGCCACCTTGATGGCACTGCCGACGGCCCCGGCCTTCGCTTCGAGGTCGGGATGTTCGGTGGCCGTGCGAGCGCCGATGATGCCCACCACGCAGCCGGCGGAGAAGCCGTAGACGTTGCCCATCTTGAACAGCGTCCCTGCTTCCATCTCGAAGTTGAGCACCCGGAGAGCCGCGTACTCGTCGATCATTCCGGTTAGTCGGCGCAATAGATGGGGGTTGGCGGTGGCGGTACTGCGCTCCTGGCCCTCGAAGAAGGTGTCGGTGGAGGCAGTGATGCCGACGTGATGATCGACCCCCAGCTGTTCTGCCGCCCGGGCCAGCTCGACAGTGAGGAACGGGTCGGCCGACGCGGGGTACTGCGGCGGAGCGATGTCGTCGGCGGCACCCTGGTTGGTGATGGCCGCCGAGGCGATCACCACGGACCCGACCCGCACGTGGTCTTGGATGGAGCCGCTGGTACCTATGCGGATGATGGTGTCGATGCCGCACTGAACGAGCTCGTTGACCACGATGCTGAGCGACGGTGCTCCCATGCCACTGGTGGCGCACACCACGGGCGCGCCTCCGGGTAGCCGGGCCAAGTAGGCGTCGAGCCCTCGATTGCGGGCCAGCTCTCGGGCCTGGTCGAGGTGCTGGCCAGCGATGAGAGCCGATCGGTCGGGGTCGCCGCTGAGCAGGGCGATACGGGTACCGTCGGGCAGGTCTGATGGGCCGAATCCGAGGTGGTAGAGAGCGTCGGGGGAGGTCATGGGTGGGACTCCGGGGGATCGTGACGAGTGGCGACGTCGTCCGGGCCGAAGGCCTCGGGTAGGAGGTCGTCGAGGGTGAGGACGCGGTCGCCCGCGTCGATGAGCAGGTTGGGGCCGCCCAATTCGAAAAGGATCTGGCGGCAACGACCGCACGGGGCCAGATATGAACCGTCGCCGCCCACCACCGACAGGGCGACGAGCCGACCGCCACCACTACCGGTGAGGTCTGATGCCAGCGAGCACTCGGCACACAACGACAGGCCGTATGACGCGTTCTCCACGTTGCAGCCGGCCACGATGCGGCCGTCGTCGACGAGGGCCGCGGCCCCGACCCGTACGTTGGAATATGGCGCGTAGGCCCGGGCGGCCAGCGACCGGGCCCGGTCTCGGAGCTGTTCCCAGTTGGGGGTGGGGTCGGCCTCGGTCATCTTCCGCTGCGCCGGTAGATCCTGCCGTCGGCGGCGGGCATTCGCAGGCGCTGTGCGGCGAACACCAGCACCAGCAGCGTGGCGATGTGGGCCGAGTAGGGGATGAACTCCCGGGGCAGCTCATCGGTCTGGGTGTACCAGAAGTACGACAGGCCACCGAGGACAGCGAAGATGCCCGCCGATCTCCAAGCCTTCTTGATCAACTGGCGCACGGCCATGGCCGCCAGCAGCAGGGCTGCCACCACGAGCAGGGCATGGGCGGTGCTGTTCACCTGGGACTGCATGGCATCCATGAAGCCGAACAGGCCCGCGCCCATTATCAGGCCGCCAGGGCGCCAGTTGCCGAAGATCATGGCCGCCAACCCGATGAAGCCCCGGCCACCGGTTTGTCCGCTCTGGAACTTTTCGGCGAACAGGTAGACGAGCATGACCCCGCCGAGACCGGCCAGAGCCCCGGACATGGAGACGGCCAGATACTTCACGCCGTAGACCCGCACGCCCAACGAATCGGCGGCTTCGGGATCCTCGCCGACGGACCGCAGGCGCAGACCGATACGGGTCTTCCACAGCACGTAGTAGGTGAAGGGGAAGAGCAGCACCCCTATGACCACCAGAAGCGACACGTTGGTGGTGAAAGCCAGGAGGATTCGGGCCGTGTCGGACAAGAAGAACCTCCCCTGCTTGCTGAGATCGGTGAGCGGGCCCTTCAGGAAGGGCAGCAGATCGACCCGGGGAATGTTGGCGGGGATGGCCGGCGACTCCTTGGTCTGAGCCCCCCAGCTGGTGGTGGTGGTGGTTAGGAAGTTGGTCAGACCCACCCCGAGCAGGTTGATGGCCACACCGGAAATGATGTGGTCGACGCCGAAGGAGATGGTGGCCACAGCATGGAGCAGCCCACCGACCGCGCCTCCGGCCACCCCGAGGAGGACGCCCTGCCATGGCCCGTAGGCGATGGCCCCGTAGGCCCCGAACCATGTACCGAGGACCATCATCCCTTCGAGGCCGATGTTGACCACTCCGGCCCGTTCGGACCAGAGCCCGCCAAGGCCGGCCATGGCGATGGGCAGTGATAGTTGGAGGGCGAAGCGGAACGTACCGACCGCGGTGAGCTGGCCGGCACCGGTGATCTCACGGGCCAGCGATAGTGCGGCGACGCCGACCACCAGGTAGATCGTGTAGCGGGACCATCTCGGGAGCCGGCTGAAGGGATCGTCCTGGCGGGTCTTCGGGACCAGCGACGGTTCCACGATGGCCGAGCGTTTCTGTACCGCGGTCATGCCGGCACCACCTTCGGTCCGCCACTGGGTTCCGACGGAGGCGGCGCATCGCCGGCCATGTCGTCTCGGCGTAGTGCGGCCGCCTGCTGACGGACCCCGATCCGACGGACCACCTCGTAGGCGATGACCACCGACATCACGGTGACGCCCTGGAGAATGGCGGTGATCTGCTTGGGCAGGTCGTTGGTGGAAAGCGGCGTCTGCAGTGCGTCCATGAATGCCCACAGCACCGCGGCAAAAGCGATGCCAACCGGGTTGTTGCGGCCCAGCAGGGCCACGGCGATGCCGGTGAAGCCGAGACCACTGATGACCGACACGTCGGTGTAGCGCCCGGCATCGGTCATGATGTTGTTGAGGCCTACGAAGCCAGCGATGGCCCCAGAGAACAACATGGCCCTGATGATCATGCGCTTGGGGTTCACGCCACTGGCCTGGGCCGCTTCCGGGTTGGAACCAGTGGCCCGCAGGTCGAAACCGAACCGGGTTCTCCAGATGATCACGTGGTAGATGATGCCGATGGCCACGGCCACCAACACGTAGGACTGCACCCGGCTGGAAGTCGGCAGATGGATGCCGATGGTCGCCAGCACGCCGTTGAGTGACGGCAACCGGCCCGAGCCGGGTAGGGGCACGGTCCCGATGGTTCCCGGGTACTTGCCCTTGGGCGCTCGCATGAACCGGGCCAGGAGGAAGGAACTGAGTCCGAAGGCGATGGAGTTGAGCATGATCGACGAGATGACCTCGTTGACCCCTCTGGTGGCCTTCAGGATGCCGGGGATGGCGGCGTAGGCAGCGCCGGAGAGGGCAGCCACCATGAAGATGAAGGCCACGTGGAGGGGAGCAGGGAAGGCCACGCTGGCCCCAGCCCATGCAGCCACGAGCGCGGCAACCTTGTACTGGCCTTCGACGCCGATGTTGAACAGGTTCATCTTGAACCCGATGGCCACTGCCACCGCCGAGATGTAATAGGGGCCAGCCCGGTTGATGGTGTCGACCATGCGCTGCCGACGGAATCCTTCCTCGACGACGACCCGGATCACGTCAGCGGGCGAGTAGTCGGCCAGCAGGAGGATGAGAGCCGACACCATGAGGGCGAAGGCCAGGGCCAGGAGGGGCGCAGCCAGTTGCAGGCTCAGCCGTTGCTTCACGGTTCGGCTCCCACGTCGGTGGTGGATGAAGGATCGGTGGTAGGCGGCGTCTCGGCGGACGTGGAGGCGGACCCGGCGGCACCGGTCATGTAGGAGCCGAGCTCCTCGGGGGTAGCCGTGGCCGGGTCGAGCTCAGCCACGATCCGGCCCTTGTAGATCACGAGCAGCCGATCCGAAAGCCCGATCAGTTCCTCGAGATCGGCAGAGATCAACAATGTGGCCAGGCCGGCGCCGCGGGCATCACGGAGCTGGTCCCAGATGGCGGCCTGGGCGCCGACGTCGACCCCGCGGGTCGGATGGGCAGCGATGATGACGCTCGGGCCGGCCATCATCTCGCGTCCGATGATGAGCTTCTGCTGGTTGCCGCCCGAGAGGGATTCGGCGTTGACGTCGATGGAGGGGGTGCGGACGTCGTAGTGCTCGACCACCTCGGTGGTACGGGCCCGAGCGCCGTCTCGGTCGATCCAGAACCCCTTGGCATTGGGTGGTTGGCTCTGGTGGCCGAGGATCTGGTTCTCCCACAGCGGAGCGTCGAGGAGGAGCCCGTGACGCTGGCGATCCTGGGGGATGTAGCCGATGCCCGCTTCCCGGCGCCGACGGGTGGACCAGTCGGTGATGTCCTCGCCGTCGAGCGAGATGGTGCCCTCGTCGGCGGGCAGCAGACCCATGATGGCGGAGATGAGCTCGCTCTGACCGTTGCCCTCGACCCCGGCGATACCGACGATCTCACCTCGGTGGATCCGTAGGTCGATGTCGTCGAGGATCGTCCGACCGTCGGGCTGGCGGCTGCTGAGATCGACGACCTCCAACTCCACATAGTCGGAAACGGTGGACTCGCGCAGTTCGGGAGAGGGAAGCTCGCTGCCCACCATCAGCTCGGCTAGCTGGCGGGCCGTGACCTGGTCGGGTCGGCGGGTGGCCACGGTGGTTCCGCCACGGATGACGGTGATCTCGTCGGCCACGCTCAGCACTTCGTCGAGCTTGTGGGAGATGAACAGGATCGAGATCCCCTGGGCCTTCAACCCGATCAGGTTGTCGAACAGTTCGGTGACCTCTTGGGGGACGAGCACTGCCGTTGGCTCGTCGAGGATGAGGATCCGAGCCCCGCGGTAGAGGACCTTCAGGATCTCCACCTTCTGACGTTCGCCGACGCCTAGGTTTTCCACGAGTGCCTCGGGATCGAGGCCGAGCCCGTAGGCATCGCTGAGCTCTTTGATGCGGGCCCGGGCGGCGCGATGGTTGATGTGGAAATTGAACGGGAACCGGCTGCGAGGCTCGTAGCCGAGGATGACGTTCTCCAGCACGGTGAAGTTGTCGGCCAACATGAAGTGCTGGTGGACCATGCCGATGCCCAGGTCGATGGCATCGGTGGGGCTGCGGAAGTTGACGATGTTGCCGTCGATCTCGATGGTGCCGCCGTCGGGCTTCTGCATCCCGTAGAGGATCTTCATCAACGTCGACTTGCCGGCGCCGTTCTCGCCCACGATGGCATGGATCGTCCCGGGGCGCAGCGCGAGGTTGACGTCCCGGTTGGCGATCACTCCGGGGAAGCGCTTGAGGATCCCCTGGAGACGAACGGCGTAAGGGCCGTTGTCGGTTTCAGTTGAAGATATGTCAGACAACAGAAGTCCTCCGAAAAGGGCAGAACCCGGGACCGATGTGTTCGGTCCCGGGTCCCCTAACCGATATTCAGGTTGCTGTTCCCAAGAAGATCAGGGAACGTCAGGAACTTCGATTTCGCCGTCGATGATCTGCGCCTTGAGATCATCGATGGCTGCGGTGTCGACGAGCTGACCACCTTCGGTGGCGTAGCCGACCCCATCGTTGGAGAGCGAGAAGGCGCTGATGCCACCGCTCTCTCCGTTGAGGTAGTTCTTGATGGTGGCGTAAACGCCGACGTCGACGCGCTTGATCATCGAGGTCAGGATGCACTCCTGCTGGTCGGCGGTGGCGCTCAGGTACTGGTTGGAGTCGACCCCGATGGCCAGACGGTCGGCGGTGGCAGCGGCCTTGAAGACGCCCTCACCAGAACCACCCGAGGCGTGGTAAACCACGTCGGCACCGGCTTCGTACAGGCCAGCGGCGATGGTCTCGCCACCGGCCGGGTTGCCGAAGCCGGAGAAGTCGTCACCGGTGGAGATGTACTTGACCTCGACCTTGATGTCGGGGTTCACAGCCTCGGCACCAGCGGCGAAGCCGGCCTCGAACTTCTTGATCAGTTCGGTGTCGACACCACCCACGAAGCCGATGGTGCCGGACTTGGACGACTGAGCAGCCGCGGCACCGACGAGGAACGAGCCCTCTTCTTCGGCGAACACGATCGAGGTCACGTTGGACTCTTCGACGACGGAGTCGACGATGGCGAACTGCGTGTCGGGGAAGTCGGTGGCCACGCCGGGCATGACTTCGGCGAAGGCGAAGCCCACTCCGACGATCAGGCCGTAGTCGTCTTCGGCGAGCTCCCGCAGGAGGTCTTCACGGTTGGAGCCGTCCTCGGAGGGCTCCAGTTCTTTGACTTCGACGCCCATGTGCTCGCTGGCAGCGGTGAGTCCCTCGAAGGCGGAGTCGTTGAAGGACTTGTCGCCCTTGCCGCCGACGTCGAAGACCATGCCGATCTTCTCGCCAGCGCCGTCGGCATCGCCGTCGGCGCCGAGCGGCTCAATCTCGGGCGTCTCGCCGGGTGTGCCTTGGCAGGTGGCAGCCGAAGCCGACTCATCGGCCTTGTCGCCGCCACCCTTGTCGACACCATCGCTGTCGCTGCTGGCGCAGGCGGCCAGAACGAGCGCGAACGCGGCGAGGATGAGAAGCAGAAGTTTGCTCTTGGATCGTTGCTTCACGTGAGGTCTCCCTTGTACAGAACACGCAGCGAGGTCGCCGGCGGTTGGTGAACCGTACATCGCTGGTGAACCTCCTGCGGTCCGAAGTGTCCCGGGTATCCTGCGCCGGTGAACGACCACACCGGACAGCTCAGCAGCGACGGCCCCGACGGTGACCTAGACCCGCTCGGGCGTCGGCTCTTGGAGGCTGCTGTAACCGAGTTTGCCCAGCGGGGCTACGCCGGAGCCCGGGTGGCTGAGATCGCTCGGCGGGCTGGCGTCACCACCGGGGCCATCTACTCGCGGTACCGAGGAAAGTCGGATCTCCTGGCCGAGGCGCTCGACGTGGCTACGGCTGATGAGTTCGACAGGTTGTTCACCGACCACCGGTTCGAAGGGCGCATGGAAGACATCCTGCGCATCGCTGGAAGCCACCTGATCGCCCGTGAGGAATCACCAGACCTGATCCAGGCTTCGGCACCGGGGCTGTTGTTGCAGGCCTTCGCCTCCGCCCGCCAAGAGGTCGATGTGGCCGATCTTCTTCACGACCGGATGCTCGAACGGTTCCAACGGCTCGAACAGGTGGTGGAGGCGGCCAAGGTCACCGGCGGCATCGACCCAGCACTCGACACCACGGCCTTGGTCACCTTTTGTTATGCGCTGGGCATGGGGTTCCTGTTGCTGGAGGTGGTGGATCTGCCCGTGCCCGAACAGAGTTCCTGGGATGACCTGATCGGGTTGTTGCTCGAGGCCACCGGTGGGCGGTCGAACGGTGAGGGCTCGAACCGCGCCGGGTAGGCGCGAGAGCTCCTTCGCTGGTGCGGTGGGGCAGTCGGGGCCCCATGTGGGATCGTGGGGGCATGTCGGAGTCCACCGCAGATAGAAGAGTGCCTTGGTGGCACCGGCGGGGGCCGTCGCTTCTCGTGTTCATGCTCGTGGTCGCGGTGGTGGCGGGGGCCGTGGTGGTGGTGAGCCGGCAGGTGGCCGATGTGCTCGGCGAGGTCCCCAAAGACGAGCTCGGCGAAGACAACTGGGTCGACCAGTTGGGTATCGAACTGGGCGGTGGCCTCCAGGTCGCTCAGGTACCTGAATGCGCCGCCGACCCGATCACCCGCATTGCGCTGTGGGACGCCGACAGCAATCCCTACTGGGAGGCAGCCGGTCCACCCACACCGTTAACCTCGTTCGTGATCGGCGCCGCCCCTGCCGGGTTCACCGAGATCGAGCCCTACCGGCAGCCGGCCGAAGACGAGCTCGTCCGCCTGGTGGTGTTCCGTCGGGTGGGCGGCGTGGCCGGCATGCGCTACCGGGCCATCGACCTCGTCGACGGCAAGGTGATCAGCGGTCGTCCCATCCGCACCTACACCCGCGAGGGCTTCCGTACGGAGAAGGTGTGCGACACCCCGGCGGTGAAGCAGGGGCTGGAAGCCACCACCGAGTCCGAGGCCACAGATCCCGATGTCGGCTCCGACACGGCCGTGGTGCCGGACTGATCCCTTGCCCTCGGCTGTTTCACCAGTCGAGGTCAGTCGAGCTGAGATCGACCTCGATCGGTGACCTGTTGACGCCGGCGCTCGATCTCGGCCGCGTCTAGCCCGCGGCCCTGCCAAGCAGCAGCGGCATCCGACTCGATGAGCCAGGCATCGCCGGCTGCAGCCAACGATCCTTTGGCGTAGGTGTCGCGCAGTTGATGGAGCGCCCGCTGGTCGCTGGAGGCCATGTCGGCGGCCAGACCTCGGGTGAACGACAGCAGATCATCGTGGGGGACCACATGGTTCACCAGGCCCCAGTCGAGTGCTGTCTGGGCATCACAGAAGTTGCCGGTGAAGCTCATCTCGCGGGCTCGGCGCAGACCGATGGCTTGGGGGAGCAGGACCGACAGGCCCCACCACGGCTGGATCCCGACGCGGGCGTGGGTGTCGGCGAACCGGGCCCGGTCCGAGGCCACCAGAAGGTCGCAGGCCAAGGCGATCTCGAAGCCCCCGGTGATGGCTGCGCCGTTGATGGCCCCGATCACCGGTTTCGTTCCGGGAGGCAGTGGGCCCCGCTCGGCCACCGGGGTGGTGGCCGTGGGCGCCGTGTCGGTGAGGGTGCCGCTACCCGACCCGAGTTCCTTCAGGTCGAGGCCGGCGCAGAAAGCGGGATCGGCTCCGGTGAGGATGAGCACATCGACGGAATCGTCGTCCTGGGCGGCCCGCACCGCGGCGCGCATCTCTTTGATGAGCGCACCCGATAGGGCGTTGCGGGCATCGGGCCGGTTGAGGGTGATGGTGGCGATGCGGTCGTTCACGTCGGTCAACACGAGTTCGGACACGGGATTCTCCATGATGGTCGATGAGCTTCTGGGGCGTTGGGGTAGTGAGTCCGCGGCGGATGACGGTCAGTGAAGGTCGTCTTCAGCGGGCAGGAACTGAAAGGTCAGGTCGCCGAGGCGGACCAGGGTCGACGCGATCCAACCACCCATGGAACTGAAGTGCTCGTCGAGGATCGAACCGTCGGCCAACACGTCCTCGGCCAGCTCGTAGGTACCTTCATAGGAGACCTCGATGGCCCACTCCACCTGCTCGAGGTCGTCACCGTGGATGATCTCGACGGTGGGTCCAGACCGGACCAGCCGTTCGTGACCGATCAGGCTGGACTCCCGGGGAAGCACGGCCAACACCCGCTGGGGATCGGGCTGGGCGGCCAGGTGTTGGATCCGGTACACGATCTCGATCTCGATCCGGGGCGGCTCGTCGATCGAGTCGCCGATGTACCAGGAGCGATAGGCGGTCTGAGCCCAGGTGGGCCAGTCCATGCCTATGTCGGCCCGCATGCGCGGTGGCGTCCCTTCGCCGGGAAGCGCGTAGGAGGTCTCCCACGTGAGATCGCCGAGCAGCACGTCGGCCTGGAACCGCTCTTCGAACGCTTGACGTTCGAGCATTGCCCCCTCGACGGTGTCTCGTAGGGCCCCGATGGCATCGGTGAAGACGTGATCGAGCATCAGGTTTGGCCGCCGTGGTCGTCCATGAAGGCTGTGGCCACGCTCATGTCGAAGGACCGGTGGCGCAGGGTGGCGATGCGACGACCGGACTGGACCGCCGGCTTCACCCGTCCGAGTCCGTCACCCAGGCCTTTGCCGGTCAGTTCGAGGTCGTCGACATCGAAGACGAGGCCGAACCAGGCCGCCGGGCCACCGGTTGTTCCTGCGAGGTCAGGTTCAGAACTGCGGGGGCTGCTGTCGACCACCTCGATCACCACCGGACCCAGCTTGAAGAAGGCCTGCCGCATCGGGGTTCCCTGAGGGGACGTGGTGTCGCGGATCCGCCGACAAGCGAGCCCGACGGTGGCCAGAGCGGCGATCGACCGATCCAGATCCGAGCTGATGACGACAACGTGATCGATTCCGTGTGCTCCGTTGGCATGCACCGGGCGTTCGCTCGACGGATCGCTGGCATCGACGAAATTGGTGGGTAGGCCATCGATGCCTTCGATACGAGGGACAAGCCCCGACACCGACCAGCCCACGATGCCCCGTCGGTCGGGCGCGGCCCCCGACAGCCGGATACGCACGTCGTCCACCATGACCACGTCGTCAACGACCGAGAAGCCAGCCTGCGCCCATGATGCGGGGTCGTCGGCCACCTCGAGCTCGACGAGGCGAGCGTCGGCGCCCCGGTCGGGCTTTCTCGTGGTCATGTCTGCGACCCTATTGCCCTTCCCCCGCCCGAAACACCGTCGATCTGCCTTCGACCCGGCAAAGCATCGACGTGACGGCGGGGCGGGTGACGGGCGGCCGTGGCCGAACCGATACGGTTGACCCTTGGCAACTGGCCGTGGCGCAGTTTGGTAGCGCACTGCGTTTGGGACGCAGGGGTCGTGAGTTCAAATCTCACCGGCCAGACCACAAGGGTTGTCGACACAACCCACCCAGCAGTACCGACAGAACCCGCTCGAACAGTGGGGAACGTCACGAGGAAGGGCCGCCGGGTGATTCCCGGGGCCCTTCACTCGTTCTCGGTCGGTTT
>JBDTBS010000255.1:0-2960 GCA_039924035.1 Aquihabitans sp.
TTTCCGGACATCCGCCTCTTCGATACCCGGCGTCGTGCTGTGGTCCCCTTCGAACCGCTCGAAGCCGGGAAGGTCGGCATCTACACCTGCGGGCCCACCGTGTATGCCCCTCAGCACCTCGGCAACCTGCGTAGCCAGCTCACCCCCGACCTGTTGCGTCGGGTGCTCGTGGCCTCCGGGCTCGATGTCACCTACATCACCAACATCACCGACGTGGGCCACCTGGTCAGCGACGGCGACGAAGGCGACGACAAGATGGAGGCCGCCGCCCGCCGGGAGGGACGCACCGCCGAGGAGGTCGCTGCCCACTGGACTGCTCAGTGGGCTGGCGACCGCATCCGTCTCGGTTGTCTCGAACCCGACGTGATCCCCGCCGCGGCATCCCACGTGCCCGAGCAGATCGACATGATCGGCACCCTCGAAGCGCAAGGTCACACCTACGTGATCGACGATGGCGTCTACTTCGATGTGTCGAGCTTTCCCCGATACGCCGAGTTCGCGGGCCTCGACCTGGACGAACTCGAAGCCACCGGGCGGGTGGAGAACATCGCCGACAAGCGACACCCGGCCGACTTCGCTCTCTGGAAGCTCAGCCCGCCCGGCGTGCAGCGACTCCAGGAGTGGCCGTCGCCGTGGGGCATGGGGTTCCCCGGCTGGCACATCGAATGCTCGGCCATGGCCACTCGCTACCTGGGCGACCGCTTCGACATCCACACCGGCGGCGTCGACCACATCCGTGTGCACCACACCAACGAGATCGCCCAGAGCGAGTGTGCGCTCGGCGTGCACCCGTGGGTGTCGGTGTGGGTGCACACCGAGTTCCTCGACATCGCCGGGGCCAAGATGTCCAAGAGCAAGGGCGACGTGCTCCTGGTCGACTCGCTGGTGGAGCGAGGGATGGACCCGCTGGCCTTCCGGTACTTCACGCTCCAAGCCCACTACCGCCACCAGCAGGCTTTCACCTTCGAGGCCGTGGCCTCGGCCGGTACGGCACTGCGCCGCCTCGTCCACCACGCGGTAGTGGCCCGAGACGCGGTGGACGGAGACACCACGGGCGCCGACGCCGGTCGCACTGACGGCCTGCGCTCCGAGTTCTGGTCGGCGCTGGCCGACGACCTCAACTCGCCCCGGGCCATGTCGGTGGTATCCACGGTGGCCCGCTCGACGGACCTCACCAATGCCGACCGGTGGAGCCTGTTGGCCGACTTCGACCGGGCTCTTGGCTTCGGGTTGGCCGAAGCCGCGGACCCCGAGGCGAGCGGAGACGTCAGCGGAGACGATGCCGTGGCCGCCAAGCTGGCCGAACGTCAAGCCGCCAAGGCGGCGCGAGACTTCGCCACGGCCGATGCCATCCGCGATGAGTTGGCCGCTCAGGGTATCGATATCGTGGACACACCGGAAGGCCCTCGGGCCCGCCGCCAGACATAGATCGTTCTCTGGTAGGGCATGGTCAAGCCCGAGCAGGTAACGTTCCACCCAGTTGTTACCGCCCGGTAACCTACATTCTGCCTCCGACCCCGAAGTGCGGCGTCACTCCAGAGGCAATCGTCACGGAAGGTGCACAAAACCCATGGCAGAGTTCTCGCTCGCTCTCAACGAGGATCAGATTCAGCTCAAGGATTGGGTCCACGAGTTCGCCAAGAACGTCGTGCGCCCTGCGGCAGAAGAGTGGGACGAGAGGGAAGAGTTCCCTTGGCCGATCGTCGAAGAGGCCGCCAAGATCGGGCTCTACGGTTTTGATTTCATGGCCAATGCCATGGTCGGCGACTCCAGCGGGCTCACCATGCCCATCGCCATCGAAGAGCTGTTCTGGGGCGACTCCGGCATCGGCCTGTCGATCATGGGCTCGGGCCTCGCCGCGGCCGGCATCGCCGGTATCGGTACCCCTGAGCAGATGATGGAGTGGGTACCCCAGTGCTACGGCACCGCCGACGACGTCAAGCTGGGTGCCTTCTGCGTGTCCGAGCCCGACGCTGGCTCCGACGTCTCGTCGCTGCGCACCCGCGCCGTCTACGACGAGGCCAAAGACGAGTGGACGCTCAACGGCACCAAGGCATGGATCACCAACGGTGGCATCGCCAACATCCACGTGGTGGTGGCAGCCGTCGATCCCGAGCTCAAGGGCCGGGGCCAGGCCAGCTTCGTCATCCCGCCGAACACGCCCGGCCTGTCCATGGGCCAGAAGTACAAGAAGCACGGCATCCGGGCCTCGCACACCTCCGAGGTCGTCCTCGACGACGTGAAGATCCCCGGTTCCTGCCTCCTCGGTGGCAAGGACAAGCTCGACGAGAAGTTGGCTCGGGCCCGCGAAGCCCTCAACAAGCCGAAGACCACCGGTACCTCGGGCAAGCAGCCGGCCATGGCCACCTTCGAAGCCACCCGCCCCGCGGTGGGCGCCATGGCCATCGGTGTGGCTCGGGCGGCCTACGAGTACGCCCTCGAGTACGCCGGCGAGCGCGAGGCATTCGGCAAGCCGATCATCATGAACCAGTCCATTGCGTTCATGCTGGCCGACATGATCACCGAGATCGACGCTGCCCGTCTCCTGGTGCACCGCGCCGCCTGGCTGTCCCGCAACGGCAAGTACGTCAACGCCGAAGGCTCGCAGTCCAAGCTCAAGGCCGGCCGAGTGGCCGTGTGGGTGACCGAGCGGGCCATCCAGATCCTCGGTGGCTACGGCTACACCCGTGAGTACCCCGTGGAGCGCATGCACCGCGATGCCAAGATCTTCGACATCTTCGAAGGTACCGAGCAGATCCAGCAGCTTGTGATCGCCCGGGCCATCTCCGGTCGCCGCATCGAGTAGCAGTACCGCTCAACGCAAATTCTGAGGCAACGGGCCCTCGCCACACGGCGGGGGCCCGCTCGCGTCACCGGCAACGAATCCTTCCCGATCGGCTGCGTAGCGAGGTGGATCGGTACCGGCCCGGAGACGGACCTGCTGGAGCAGGTCGTTCGGT
>JBDTBS010000256.1:0-18802 GCA_039924035.1 Aquihabitans sp.
AGAGCGGCGATTATGGCTACGAGAGCGAGGCCATCGAACGCTGCGTGGTGCCCGATCACGACCAGCCGTCGTTGGTCGGATCCCAGGAGCACCCGAAGTGGGGCCTCGCTGGTCAGCTCGAACGGTCGGTCGAACCCGGGTGAACCGAGTGGACCGCCGTCGACCATCTCGATGACCGGTGGAGCGCCGGAGATCCACACTTCGTCGCGGAGTCTGGCCCCAACCACGGGTACGGCCTGGTGCAGGGCACTGAGACGCTGGGTCAGCAGATCTAACCCGACAGGTTGGGACAAAGTGGCCACGGTGACCACCACCCAGTCGGTGCGGGGGTCGGGGAACCTGAGGAGGCTGAGGGCATGGCGCGAAGCAGGCGCCGGCAGTTGCTGGGGGTGGGTCATCGTCCTTCTCAGTTTGCGGCGAGTGCCGTGCGGAGCCGTGCCTCGCGCTCATGGAAGATGAGCCCGGTGTCGAGCAGCCGAGATTGGATGGTGAACTCCTGGAGATGTGTTCGGAGCTCGGCCGCCAGTTCTTCGGTATCGATCGGCTCGACGAACGGCAGCATGGCCAGCGCGCCCTCGTGCCAGGGGATCACCGGTGCTGATATCGGCAAGTGTTCTCGGATCTGGGCGGCGATCAGGTCTACGTCGTTGACCAATACCGAGCTGGCCTGCAAGGAGGCCAGGCTCTGGCCGCCGCGCGCTCGGCGGCCGATCCGGGCGATCTGGAAGGCCATGGCTGCCGAGTCGACCACTATGCGAACGTGGCTGCCGCGCACTGCCTTCCAGTGCACTGGAACCTCGGTGACGCCGTAGCCGATCTGGTCGGCGGTGGCCAGGAGTTCGACGTCGAAGGCGTAGCCCTTCTCGTAGAGAAGGTGGAACAGCAGCTTCGCCGACGGGCCTCGAAAGGCCTTGAAGCCACACTGGAAGTCCATGAGCTCCAAGCCGGTTGTGGTCCGCGCCAGGTGGTTGAAGGCCCGGTGGGTGGCATCGCTGGTCGGGGTCAGACCGTTGGTCACGGCTCCGGGCGCACCCCGAGAGCCAATGGCGACCTGCGTATGGTCCAATGCCGACAGCAGCGGATCCAGATAGTCCAGATCGGTGGCCATGTCGGCATCCATGAACATGATCTGGTGTCCGGAGGCATGGGCCACCCCGGACCGGACTGCCGCCCCTTTGCCCAGGTGACGCCCGAGGCGCAGCACCCCAGCCCGAGGAACGGTGCGCAAGAGTTCGTTGGCCACGCGCACGGTTTCGTCGGAGCTGCCGTCGTCTACCAGCAGGATCTCGGTCGTTTCGGAACGCTGCGAAACGTGGTCCAGCAGGATGGGCAGAGACACCGGGAGGCGGGCAGCCTCGTTGTAGGCCGGTAGGACGATGGTGAGAGCGGGGCGATCGCGCACGACTCGCAGCGCCTGCCGACCGGTTCCCACCGGCAGGCCTGTCTTCTCCAGCGTGGGTGCCTCGTCCAGGACGGGGGCCTCATGGTGGTTCTTGGACCAAGTGTTGTTTGGGAGGCGAAGACGGCGCTGGCTATCACCGATTGCCTCCTCGCAGATCTCCTCGAAACGGTCGACGGTGCTCGTCCACGTGCAGGCCTCAGCCCGTTTGCGGGCCCCGATCCTCAGCCGGGCCCGTAGTGCTGGGTCCTCGGCGATCCGTTGCCAGGTGGGGGCCAGATCCTCGACCCGGTCGATGAGGATGCCGCTCATGCCGTCGACCACCGAATCCCGCAGCCCGGGAACCCGGAAGGCGAGTGAAGGGGTGCCGTAGGCGGCCGCTTCGGTGATGACCAGGCCCCAGCCTTCGTGGCTGGCCGGGTGGACCATGAGCCAGGCCGACGAGAGGAGCCGCTGCTTCTCGGCCTCGGAGATTCGACCCGGTAGTTCGACTCCAGGGCCAGCAGCAGCCACCAGCTTGCTGTGTTCGGGTCCTTGTCCTGCGATCACCAGGCGGCCACCGACGTGGGGGCGCACCTTTTCCCACGCTTGTATGGCCAATTCGAAACGCTTGTGAGGCACCAGGCGACTGAGACCGATGAACAGCGGTTCGTCGGATTCGGTCCCGACCTCGTCGGGGAGGTGCGTGCCGTTGATGATGATGCGGATGCGGCTGCGGTCGACGCCGATGGCCTCGAGTCCATCGGCCGTCGACGGCGACACGGCCACGAACAGGCGGTTGCGGTAGGCCGCTGGCATGGCTCGCTGCTCTAGGGCGTTGCCCACTGCGGCCATCGGCTTGGGGAACCACTGCTCCCACTGGTCGGTGTGCAGGTGGTTGACGAGGCAGATCGACGGCTTGCGGCGCCAGAGCGGTGAGTAGAACGAGAGCCCGTTGGCCACGTCGACGACCAGGTCGGCATCTCGGAAGTGGCGCAGATACGACAGCGGGGCTCGGGCGTATTGCGAAACGGTGCCGCCGTTGGGGTGCACTCGGTAGGCCCGCGGTTCGGTCGGGTTGGCAGCCATGAGCGTGACGTCGTGGCCGCGTTCGGCCAGCCCGGTGGCCAGCGTGTCGATGAGAACCTCGGATCCGCCCGCGAGCTTGTTGGCCAGGTCGCGCCAAGCCAAGAACAGGATGCGCATCAGCCGATACCCAGTTTCGCTTCAGGTGACACGCAGGAACCCTCATTCGTAGTGGACCGCACGAATTACCCCCTAGGCCCCGCCAGATGCTACTCAGTTCAGCACATTAGTCTCCCGAACCGTCCGAAGGTTCGGAGGATGGTTGACGAAGCGTGTAAGCGACATGACCCCATTGCCGCCGGCTGACGCGGCACCCTCCTTCGCGGCGTGGGAGACGTGGTTGGCGGGAGTGGCCCTGGCTGTTCTGATCATCGGACCTGGCCTCGGTCCTGGCTCGCTGCTGAACCTCGATCTTCTCGTGACCCCGAAGATCCCGGTCCCCAACGGCATCTTCGGTCTTGGTCCGCAACTCAGCCAGCGCACGCCCTTCTTCGTTGTCTTCGGGGTCGGTTCGTGGCTGGTCGGCGGGCCGTTGATCACCAAGGTCCTACTGGTGGCCCTGCTGGCCGTGGGCTACGTGGGCATGGTCCGGCTGGTCGGCAGTGGCATCGGGCGGCTGCCAGGCATCGCCGCTGGGGTGCTCTGGGTGGCGGGGCCGTTCGCTGTCACCCGCATCGGTGTCGGCCATCTGACCTATGTGTGGCTGATCGCTGTGCTCCCGTGGGTCGTCCGCCACCTGATCCATCCGTCCGCCGATTGGCGGCGAACCTTCTTGGCCGCGTTGGTCATGGCCTTCGGTGGTCCTGCGGTCGGCGTGGTGAGCCTGGTGGTCTTGATGGCGGGCCTGGCCGCCGAACCGCGGAGCGATCGCCGGGTGGCCCGCGGCATGGCGATCGGTGGGGCGACCAGCCTTCTGTGGCTGGGGCCCACGATGGTGTTGTGGTGGGCGGGTGCAAATGTGGGGGGAGCCAGCGACTTCTCCACGTCGGCGCATGGGGTCGATGGTTGGCTCGGCCTGCTCGTCGGCGGCGGGTTCTGGAGCGACCTTCAGCAGGTCGGTGGGATCGGCTGGATCGGAGCCATCGGTGGTTTGGTGATCGGTCTGCTCGCCTTGGCAGGCCACCACGACCTGCCTGATTGGACCAAACCGCTCCGTTGGACGGCGGCAGTCGGCCTTTTCGTGACCGTGGCCAGCGCCTTGCCGGTGGTCCGAGAGGGATACGGCTGGTTGACCAGCTTGGCGGTGGGGGCTCCGCTACGGGAGAGCCAGCGGTTCCTCGTACTTTGGTTGCTATGGGCCGTCCCGTCCGCGGCCCTGGGGGGGCGGCGACTAGCCCTTCGTCTGGCCGACGCGGACCAGCCTTTCAGTCGAACCCTCAGCCACGTTGTGGCCGCGGTGCCTCTGGCCGTGGCCGTGGCCGTGGCCCTTCCAGGGCTGTGGGGCATCGATGGTCGTCTACGGCCGGTCGACTTTCCCGCAGGTTGGGCCGAAGCCCGTGACCTGGTGCGGTCGCGGCCCGGCCCGACGGTGGTGCTGCCCTGGAACGAGTACCCGCCCTTGTCGTTCGTCGGTGGCCGACACGTGCTCAACCCCCTGCCGGACTACCTCGGCGGTGACGTGATCAGCAGCTACGACCCGCTGTTCGATCCGGCCCACCCACGCCAAGAGCAGGTCGATCGTCGTTCGTGGGTGGTCGACGACCTGTTGGCGAATGTGACGGGTGGCGATGGTCTCATCGGGGACGAGCTTGCTGACCTCGGCATCCGGTGGGTGGTGCTCGTCCGTGAGGAAGGGTGGGGCCGTTATGCCCGCCTCGATTCCGACCCCGACCTCACCGTGGCGCTAGATCATCCTGACGTGGTGGTCTACGAGGTCGACGGTTGGGCTGCGATGGTGGAAAGTCCGGTTCCGGGATCTTTCCGCTTCGATCGGCCGCTGCCACCACTCATCCTGACTGATGCCCCGCCCGCATCGGTGCTGAACGTCGCCGGAGCGCCCGGTTGGGTTCGAGGGTGGTTCGGAGCCGTCGATGTCACCGACGACGGACGCCTTCGTCTCGGCGAGGGTACGGGCGGAGCGGTTTGGTTCTGGCCGGCGCCGGTCCTTTTCGCCATCGATATACTTCTAGCGGTGGTGGCCTTACGCGTTATCCGCGGTATCCAGGCCGAACGCTGGCCTAGATGAATGTCGTAAAAGGCTTGCTCTACGTGTTCCAGGTCACCTAGTGTCTACTCAAATGGGTGGGGGATCTTCCCTCAGTTGGTTTGAAGGGAAATCTGCATGAAGCACAAGAAGATTCTGGCGAGCATGGTCGCCACCGCCGCCCTCCTACTTGCTGGTGGAACCGCTGCCAACGCGCAGTACATCGATGGTGGGACCGTCACCACCACCACCAAGCCGGGGACCGTGACCACGCAGCCGGGCGACGAGATCCCGATCGTGACCGTCGTGCGTGGCGAGCGCGTCGACGTGACCGGCACCGGCTGCGGCGCCAGCGCTACCGTCACCATCACCTACGACGATGGCCGCACCTTGGGCACCACCACCGCGGCATCAGATGGCACCTTCGCCACCTCAGTGGTCATCCCCGTCGACAGCACGCTCGGTGAGCACCTCCTCACCGCTTCTTGCGCCGGCACCCCCGATCAGTTCCTCCGGGTCAACGTGATCGCTGCTGCTGGTACCGGTCAGCCGGGCACCGGCGGTAACGCTCCCTTGGTGCGTACCGGTTCCGACACTGCGCCCCTGGTGGGCATCGGTGCCGCTGCGCTCGTGCTCGGTGGAGCATTCGTGTACGGCGCCCGTCGTCCCCGCACCGCCTGAACCAACCCCCCCCCGAATTCAGTGAGTAGCCCCGCTTAGGCGGGGCTACTCCCGTTTTGGGGTGCCTGGCGCGTAGGGGAGTGCCTGTTGGGTTGAGGAGGGCAGATGACTCGCGTCGAACCCTGACGGGCCCAGGCTGGGCTCGTGGCCTGGCCTGGGGCCAAGGGCGGGAGGTCCAGCGGGGACTACCTCCTGGCTTGGTCAGGGAGCGAGTCCCCGGCACGACCTCCACCCGCAGGGGCACGGACCCCGGCCGGTGAGGCTCTGTGGCCGTCTGAGGGTCTAGAGGTTGGCGTCGTCGGCCAAGAGCTCGGCATCCTCGGCCGCGGCGCGAGCGGCCTGGTGGCTGGAGGATATGAAGCGGGTCCACAGCCACCAGGCCACGAAGGCGAGGATGGCGGCAATCACGACGTACTGGATGACGTCGATGTAGCTGCCGACCTTCTCCCACTGATCGCCGAGGCCGTAGCCGGCCCCGACCAGGAGAACGTTCCAGACGAGACTTCCGACTGCGGTGTAGATGGTGAACGGGATCGGGTCCATGCGCCGGAACCCGGCGGGGATCGATACCAGTGAGCGGATGAGCGGCACGCAGCGACAGATCAGAACGGCCTTGTTGGCATGATCGTCGAACCACTTCTCGGAACGGTAGAGGTCCTGGGGCTTGATGCCGAACCACCGTCCGTATCGGACGATGAAGGTACGGATCCGTACGGGGCCGATAGCTGCGGAGACCAGGTAGAGGATCCAGGCACCGATGACCGAGCCGACGGTAGCGGCCAACATCATGCCGAACACGTTGGCATTGCCCTGGCCAGCAGCGAAGCCGGCCGCGGGGAGCACCACCTCTGAGGGGATCGGTGGGAAGACGTTTTCGAGAGCCACCATGAAGGCCACACCGGCGTAGCCGATGGTGTCGATCACGTTGAGCACCCAGTCGGTGAGGTCACCGACGATGAAGTCGGACAGTCCGGCGATGATCATCGTCCTCGGTTCTGGTCGGTGTGCAGTGTGGTGTCCACGGACCTCCTCGGTCGGGCAAAGGGGAAGCCCCGACAACGGTTCGACAGCCTACGCCTCGCCAAGGTACCGATCTCCAACGGCGGGTCCGTAGAACGGCGAACGGCGTGCGCCCATCCCAAGCGGAAGGAACGCACGCCGTTCGGTCGAACGGTTGGCTGGTTCGACTAGAGGGCGGCGTCGGCTGCCATCTTGTCGCCAGACTTCTTCGAGTAGATGATCGATCCGACCACCACGGCGGTAGCCGCGATGGCGATGATCACGGCAGCCAGATCGGGGGCCTGCTTGAGGTCGAGCAGCTTGTCCTTGTCGTACACCTTGATGATGGCCGGCAAGATCAGCAGCGAGACCAGGTTCATGACCTTGATCAGCGGGTTGAGGGCTGGGCCAGCGGTGTCCTTGAACGGGTCGCCGATGGTGTCACCGATGACGGCAGCCTTGTGGTTCTCGGAGCCCTTGCCGCCTTCGGCACCGTCCTCGATGTACTTCTTGGCATTGTCCCAGGCTCCACCCGAGTTGCTCAGGAAGTTGGCCATGAGCTGACCGACCACGATGACGCTGGCCAGGAAGGCCCCAAGGCTGATCGGACCCAGGCCGAACCCGATGATGACCGGGGCCAGTACGGCGATGATGGCTGGGGTGGCCAGTTCCCGCAGCGAAGCGGTGGTGCAGATGTCGATGGCCGGCCCGTAGTCCGGTTCTTTGGTACCAGCCATGATCTTGCCGTCAGCGAACTGGCGGCGGACTTCTTGTACCACCACACCGGCGGTGCGGGACACGGCCCGGATGGCCAGCGACGAGAAGATGAAGGCAATTGAGCCACCCACCAACAGGCCGATGAACACCTTGGGGTCGGCCACGTTGATGATGTAGGACTGGTCGCCGAACTCGACGCCCGCGGGCGTGATCTGTTCGATGATCGACTCGCCGTAGGAGGCGAAGAGGGCCACGGCGGCGATGACCGCAGAGCCGATGGCGAAGCCCTTGGTGACGGCCTTGGTGGTGTTGCCCACCGCGTCGAGAGCCACCATGATGCGCTCCGGTTCACCCTCGAACTGGCCAGCCATCTCGTCGATGCCAGCGGCGTTGTCGGCCACCGGGCCGAAGGTGTCCTCGGCCACGATGATGCCGGTGGTGGCCAGCATGCCGATGCCGGCCAGGGCCACGAGGTAGACGGAGAACTTGAACGAGCCGCCGCCGAGGGCGATGGCCCCACCGATGGCTACAGCAACGGCGATGAGGGCCCACACGGCCGACTCCAGACCGGAGCTGATGCCTTCGAGCACGGTGGTGGCTGGACCGGTCCGGGTGGCCCGGGCGATGTCCTGGACCGGCTTGGTGGTGGTGGAGGTGAAGTAGGCGGTGATCTTGGAGGCGACGAGGCCGAGGACCACACCGACGAGCACGGCCCCGAACATGCGAGCGCCGGGGGCGCTGACCAGCAGTTCGCCACCGTTCTCGGCATCGGGGGTACCGACGTAGCCGAAGGCCAGCCCGGCCGCACCGACGATGGAGATGACCTGGGCCACGCCTATGCCCCGGTTGATGCACTTGAGGGCGTCGTCGTCTTTGGGGCCGGCCTTCACCATGTAGATGCCGATGGCCGAGGCCAGGACGCCGACGGCCATGACGGCCACCGGGAAGATGAGGCCGCGGGCGGCCTGGTCGGGGCCCACGCCGATGGCCTCGAAGGCGCTGACGCCGAGGATGATCGATGCCACCAGGGTGACGCCGAAGCTCTCGAAGAGGTCGGAGGCCATACCGGCACAGTCGCCGACGTTGTCGCCGACGTTGTCGGCGATGGTGGCCGGGTTGCGGGGGTCGTCCTCGGGAATCCCGGCTTCGACCTTGCCCACCAGGTCGGCGCCGACGTCGGCAGCCTTGGTGAAGATGCCGCCGCCGACGCGCAGGAACAGAGCGAGCAGCGAACCACCGAAGCCGAAGCCGATGAGGATGGCTGAGCTGGTGTTCTGGAATACGAGGATGATCAGCGTGGCTCCGAGGAGCCCCATCCCAGCGGTAGCCATACCAACCGAGCCGCCGGTGCGGATGGCCACCTTGAGGGCTGCGGGAAAGTTGCTCTCGGTGGCGGCAGCCGTTGTGCGGATGTTGCCGCGAGTGGCCAGCCACATGCCCAGGAACCCGATTGCTCCCGAAGCGACGCCGCCGGCGACGAACGCCAGCGTGCGGTACAGGCCGCTCTGGAAGAAGCCAAGGGCGACGTCGCCGTAGTTGTCGAGGATCTTCGACGAGGTCAGGAACACCACCACTGCCAACGGGATGACGATCATCCCGATGGTGCGGAACTGGCGCGTGATGTAGGCCATCGCGCCTTCTTGGATGGCGACGGCGATCTTCTTCATCGCGGGGGTCCCATCGTCGGCCTTCAGCACGTCCTGCATGAGGACGTAGCTGATACCGAGGCCGATGAGGGCCACCGCGAGTGAGAAGTACAGGAGGGCCTTGTCGGAGCCACCAAGCGTGAATACTTGGTAGCCACCTTCGGCTGCGAGCAGGTGCACCGAGAGATCCTTTGTCGGGTCTGGGGTGATGGGAACGGCTCTGAGCCTGTCACGTACCCCACGACCTGACGCGCGTAGTGGGGCGCGCAACCGCGCAGAACCGGCTTCTCGCTACTACGTGTGGCGACGCCAACGCAACCTGGCGGGCTTGGCCGCGCCCACTGGCGAGCGGTGCTGTGGTACGGCGAGCCGGGGTGGTCCGGTCAGGCAGTGCGGTCCTGCATGGGGAGATGGTTGCTGTCGCCGATGGAACGCAGCGACCAGATGTGGTGTCCGGCCACCCTCCGGGTGGCCAGCAGAGCGATGGAAGCGTGGCCCATCGAGAAGCGGTCCCACTCCCAAGGTTCGGGGGCCACACCGAGGAGGTAAGCGATGATCATGCCGTTGGTCCCTCCGTGGGCCACCACCACGGCGCGGTCGTGGTCTGGCGATTCGACGACATCCCAGAGGCCGGGTTCTTCGGTCTTGGTGATGCCCATGTCGGCAAGCGTGGCCGTCAGGCCCGTGGTCACCCGCTCCCGGAAGTCGCGCAGCGATTCACCGCCGGGATGACCCTCCCACCACTCCTCCCGGCTGCGGCCTTGTAGGGCCGCGAACGCCGTTTCGATGTTGGCAATGGGTGAGCCCTCCCATTCCGGAGGGTTGCGCAGCTCCCACAACCAGTCACGGGTGTCGATGGGCAAGTCGAGGGCGGTGGCGATGGGGGCGGCCGTCTCCTGGGCCCGCACAGCCGGCGACACGTAGAGATGGTCCACGTCGCCCCGCCCTGGATCGTCTTCGGTGTCCGCCAGCCGTTGGGCCGCCAATGCGGCCTGCGCGTGGCCCCGAGCGGTGAGCATCGGGTCGTTGCGTCCCATCCCCTCAGGGGTGGTCCAAGCCGGCTGTCCATGTCGTACCAGGATGAGCTCCATGACGTCTCACGGTAACGGGGGTACCCTGCGCGGACACGACAACCTGTTGAATGAGGACCTCTGATGGCCACGATCGATCCGAAGCGCATCCAGACGATGGTGGAGGAAGCCATCGACAACGGGGCTTCCACCGTGGCCGAGATCCACCAGGCAGTGGCTGCTGCTCCCCTGGAGGCGCTGAAGGGCATCGGATCTTTGGCCGGCCCGGCCGAGACAGCTCAAGACCTCACGTCGAGGAGTATCGGGACGGTGTACGACACCATCCGTCAGGTCAACGAGCAGGTCGGCATCCTGGCCGAGCGCATCCTCGATTCCCGTTCCTGATCTGAGGCGCTGAGGTCAGTTGGCGTAGGTGGCGGACTGATCGGCCACGCGGTTGACGATGTCGCCCATGACCGCGTTGACGTCCACCAGGTGGAGGCCCCAGCCCCCGATGAGATCGCCGATGATGTCGTCGGCCCGGGGCCCGGGATCGGGATGGACCGATAGCAGCAGCACGTTGGCCCCGGTCTCGGTGGCCGTGCACTCCCCGGTGGTGAGACCGGGGAGCGAGACGAACGGGGTGTCGATCGCTTCGCCGGCGGCCCCGTCGATCCACTTCGGACCGTCAGCACTGCCAGCGCCGACCGCTGACAGGATCGTGACCGCCGATGTCGGGTAGTAGCCGTGCAGCGGTACGTCGCCGCCGGTGATGCCAGCAGGGTTCACACAGCCGGAAACGCCGTCGCCGCCCCGGGGCTTGCCGAACAGGCCATCGGCCCCCGGAGGCTCGCTGGCCCGGAACGTGGCCCAGGTGGTGGCACAGCTGGTCTCACCGTCTTTGGTGCACAGCGGGATGTTGGTGAAGTCGCCGCCCACGATCTCCCCTGCGGGCACGGCCACGCTGCTACCGGCCAGGTAGGCGCCCACCAGCAGGTCCCGAACGTCGTCGTTGGGGTCGACCTCCTCGGTGATGAGCTTGGTGAGCAGACTGGAACCCTGTGAGTGACCGATGAGCACCATGCCCCGACCGTCGTTGTCGTTGGCCATGTAGGTGCGGAAGGCATCGAGGACGTCGGCATAGGGATCGCCCTGGTCCTCGGGAGCCTCGCCGCCGCCAAACCGGGCCAGCAGCGAGGTGAGGGTCATCTGGCGGTAGACGGGAGCGAACACCCGACACTGCGAACCGAGGCGGGCTGCCTGCTGGAAGGTGACAGCTCCCTCCTCGTCGGGGGAGAAGTCCCAGTCGCTGTAAGCGGTCTCGTCACGCGAGATCGTGGGGTACACGTAGAAGCAGTCGATGGGGGCATCAGGGTCGGCAGTGAAGGTCTCCACCGAGGTGGAACCGTCGGCCTCGATCACCGTGGTATCGAGGTCGTCGTCGCACACGTCCTCAGCATCGGGACGGCACACCCAGTGGGCTGGGTCGTCGTAGCTGATCGACTGGTAGTCGGCGTAGCGGTCGATCGGATTGGCGGTGTCGGCCTCGGGACCGGTGGTGGTCGACCCGTCGGGCGCTGCCGTCGACGTGGTGACGGCGGAGCTATCGGAACCGTCTGAGCTGCAGGCGGAGAGAACCAGTGCCGCAGCGGCCAGGATGGCGAGAAATGGCCGAGAGGCCCGGGTGGTCGTCATGGGGAGTGACCGTACCGGCCACCGCCGCCCCCGACAGTTTTTGAGGGGATTCCGGTTGCCCGGTAGCCGTTTCTCCCTCAAGAACGGCAGGCCGGAAGGAGAGAGGGCCTCGAGGGGCCGGAGCGCGTGAGCGCGGCAGGGCCGGAGCCCAGGCGGGGTTGGGTCAGTCTTGGGAGAGCTTGGTGCGGTTCTTGAACTTTGCCTTCAAGTACTCGCTGTTCATCAGCGCAATGAAGTCGATGGAGATCGACTTCGGGCACGCGGCCTCGCACTCGCCGTGGTTGGTGCAGGACCCGAAGAACTCCTCCATGGTGTCGACCATGGCGTCCACTCGGTTGAAGCGCTCAGCCTGGCCTTGGGGTAGCAGGTTGAGGTGCGACACCTTGGCGGCGGTGAACAGCTGAGCGGCCGAGTTGGGGCAGGCCGCCACGCAAGCACCGCAACCGATGCAGGCCGCAGCGTCCATGGCTGAGTCGGCCACCGTCTTGGGCACGGGGATGATGTTGGCGTCGGAGGCCCCGCCGGTCTCGGCGGTGATGAAGCCGCCGGACTCCACGATGCGGTCGAAGGCGGAGCGATCGACCATGAGGTCCTTGATGACCGGGAAGGCAGTGGCCCGCCATGGCTCCACCACGATCTCGTCGCCGTCGTCGAAGAGGCGCATGTGGAGCTGGCAGGTGGCCGTGCCCTTCTGGGGGCCGTGGGCCTGACCGTCGATCATCAGCGAGCACGTGCCGCAGATGCCCTCGCGGCAGTCGTGATCGAACGAGATGGCGTCCTTGCCGTCGCTGATCAACCGTTCGTTGACGATGTCGAGCATCTCGAGGAAGGACATCTCATCGTTGATGCCGGCGGCGCTGATCACATCGAAGTGACCGGGGGCATCGGGCCCGTCTTGGCGCCAGATCTTGAGTGTGAGGTTGAGTTCTTTTGACATGGCTACTTGTAGCTCCGCACGGCGAGAGGGATGTTGTCGAAGGAGAGCGGTTCGACGTGACGGTTGGGAGCGGCGGGGTCGCCGGTCCACTCCCAGGCGGCGACGTGGGCGAAGTTCTCGTCATCGCGTAGGGCCTCGCCCTCGTCGGTCTGGTGTTCGGCCCGGAAGTGGCCGCCGCAGGATTCCTCACGGGTGAGGGCATCGAGGCACATGACCTGGGCCATTTCGAAGAAGTCGTCGACCCGACCGGCCTTCTCCAGGGTCTGGTTGGTGGTCTCGCCACTACCAGTGACCCGAAGGTCGGTGCGGAACTCCTCGTGCAGGGCCGGAATCTCGGCCAGGGCCTCGGTGAGCCCTTCCTTGGTCCGTTCCATGCCGCACTTGTCGAGCATGATCTTGCCCAACTGGTGGTGGAAGGCATCAGGTGAGCGGGTACCACCGATGGACAGGTAGCCGTCGAAGCGTCCCTTGGCGGCAGCTTCGGCAGCCTGGAACTCGGGATGGTCGGTGGGGACGACCTGGGTACCGAGCTTCGGAGCCAGGTAGTTGCTGATGGTGTTCGGTAGCACGAAGTAGCCGTCGGCCAGACCCTGCATGAGGGCTGAGGCTCCGAGGCGGTTGGCGCCGTGGTCGCTGAAGTTGGCTTCGCCGGTGGCATAGAGGCCCGGGACGGTGGTCATCAGCTCGTAGTCGACCCAGAGGCCACCCATTGTGTAGTGGGGGGCCGGGTAGATGCGCATGGGCGTCTTGTAGGGCGATTCGTCGGTGATCCGCTCGTACATCTCGAAGAGGTTGCCGTAGCGCTCTTCGATGACGTGGGCGCCGAGGCGCTCGATGGCATCGGCGAAGTCGAGGTACACGCCGTTCTTGAGCGGCCCGACACCCTTGCCAGCTTTCACTTCCACCCTGGCGGCCCGGCTAGCGACGTCTCGAGGGGCCAGGTTGCCGAAGCTCGGGTAGCGCCGTTCGAGGTAGTAATCCCTGTCTTGCTCGGGGATCTGGTCTGCGGGCCGGGTCTCGTTGGGATCCTTGGGAGCCCAGATGCGACCGTCGTTGCGCAACGACTCGGACATGAGGGTGAGCTTCGACTGGAACTCGTCGCTCTGGGGGATGCAGGTCGGGTGGATCTGCGTGTAGCAGGGGTTGGCGAAGGCCGCGCCCCGACGGTGGGCCCGCCAGGCGGCGGTCACGTTGCAGTTCATGGCGTTCGTCGACAGGAAGAACACGTTCGAGTAGCCGCCGGTGGCCAGGACCACGGCATGAGCCGAGTGGCTATGGACCTCGCCGGTGAGCAGGTCGCGGACCACGATGCCGGCCGCTTCGCCGTCGACCACGACCACATCGATGAGCTCGGTGCGGTTGTGCATCTCCACGTTGCCGAGGCCGACCTGACGGGCCAGCTGCGAGTAGACGCCGAGCAGGAGCTGCTGGCCGGTCTGGCCGCGGGCGTAGAACGTGCGGCTGACCTGGGCGCCGCCGAAGGAGCGGTTGTCGAGCATGCCGCCGTACTCGCGGGCGAAGGGCACGCCCTGAGCAGTGGCCTGGTCGATGATGTTCACCGACTCTTCAGCGAGGCGGTAGGTGTTGGCCTCACGACCGCGGAAGTCGCCACCCTTCTGGGTGTCGTAGAAGAGCCGGTAGATCGAGTCGCCGTCGCCCTTGTAGTTCTTGGCGGCGTTGATGCCACCCTGCGCGGCGATGGAGTGGGCTCGCCGGGGCGAGTCGTGGAAGGTGAAGGCCTTCACGTTGTAGCCCTGCTCGCCGAGCGTGGCCGCAGCGGCGCCGCCAGCCAGACCGGTACCGACCACGATGACGTCGTACTTGCGTCGGTTGGCCGGGTTCACCAGCTTCCGGTCGAACTTGTAGGAGGTCCACTTGTCGGCCAGGGGGCCTTCGGGGATCTTGCTGTTCAGTTCCATGTGCGTGGGTTCCCTCTGGGTCCTAGATGCTCACGACGCCGGCAAGGACGGCGATCGGGAACGACACGTTGCCGATGACGATGAGCGACGAGAGCCCGACGGCGAACTGGCGTCGTAGGGCATTGAAGCGGGGGTTGTTCCAGCCCATGCTCTGGAAGAGGCTCCACAGGCCGTGGAACAGGTGGATGCCGAGGGCCAGGTTGCCGGCGATGTACAGCATGGCCACCGGGATGCGGCTGAGGCTGCGGTCGACGTTGGCATAGGCATCGCCTCGCACGAACGTGGCCCCGGTACCTGTCCAGCTGAGGTCGAAGAGGTGCCAGATCAAGAAGATCAGGAAGATGATGCCGGTGAACCGCATGGTGCGGCCGGCGAAGTCTGCGGCGATGTAGTCGCGCTTGCTCTGATACTTGACCGTGCGAGCGGCCTGGTTGATGCGGGTGAGCGAGTAGGCGGCGTGGATGTGCAGCACGAAGGCCGCAATGAGCCCGACGCGCAGGAGCCACAGCAACACCGTGCGGGGCAGGATCGGCACCAACAGCTCGCGCAGGAACTCGGCGTAGTGGTCGAAGTCGGCCGGGCCGAGGTACATCTTCAGGTTGCCCACCATGTGGGCGAACACGAAGCCGACGAGCATGATCCCGGTGATCGCCATGACGTATTTCTTGCCAAGGGCGGATCGGTACAGCTCAACCAGAAAGGGGGCCTTGCGCTTCGCCCGGGAACCAGGCTCGGCGGGGCCGCGGGCAACCGTTGTCGTAGCCATCACGAACGAACTTACCCTGCACGGGATGGGCGCCGAAAACGTACCGAAAATATCGGGTGCTCAGAGAGCTGCTTCGTCGACCCAGAGACCGTGGAAACCGAACGGAACCCGAACCGGTAGTTGGACCTGAGCCACCGGACCCGAGCCCATGTCCTGGGCATCGAAGATGCCGAGCGACGACAGATCGCTAGGGCGGTCGTAGATGTAGGTGAGCACGTAGCCCTCGCCTTCGCCAGCCTCGGTGGGCACGAAGAACCCTTCACCGGATCGCTGGTTCGGGCCCGGTTCCCACACGTCTTCTGCCCCCGTCTGGAGGTCGACGTGGCAGATGCCCTCCAGCTCGAAGCCGTACTCGGCATCGGGCGTGGATGTGGTGGCGCACCATCCGTGACGTACCTGCTGGCCGGTATGGCGGCGGTCGTGGGTGGGCAGGTCCATGTTGCGGTCGCTCAACTGGGTACTGGTGAAGGTGAGGTCTTTGCCACCGGTGCCGATGCGCCACTCGGTCAGCTTGGATGGCACCAGGTCGCCGTTGCGTCCGAACGCATCCTCGAGCCGATGGACCAGGACGACCACGTCGTCGCCGTCCCGATGGGCGTTGAGGCTGTGGAACACGAAGCACGGCGGGATGTCGACCCAGCGGATCTGGTCTGCTCGTCCGTCGAGGGGCATGACCCCCACCCGGCTGGGACCGGCCGGGTCCCAGTGGAACGGCACCTCGGGGAGTGGGTTTTCGGCATCGGCGCCGAACACCACCGGGCCCTGCCAGAACACCGCGTCCTGATCGGTGATGGCGAAGTCGTGGATCATCGTGGCTTGGTCGACGGGGATCTCGGCGACCACGTCGATGACCCCGCTGGGATCGGCCACGTAATAGGAGATGACGGGGCTGAAGAAGTCGTAGCCGAAGAAGTGCATGCGGCCGGTGGCAGGATCGATCTTGGGGTGCGCGGTCATGGCCGACCCGAGCCGTCCATCGAAGTCCCAGGCTCCGACGGTGGACAGGTCATCGGTGTTCAGTTCGTAGGGCCAGCCGACCTCGCCGGTGGCCAGCAGCTTGCCGGCATGGTGGACCAGGGCCACGTTGCTCTGGCTGTTCTCCTGGCCTGGAATCCCACCGAAGTTGAGTAGGTCCTTGCCGGCTACTGCCAGCGGTGTCTGCACATAGCGGTTGCTGTACCACTGGGCCTTGCCGTCGACGATGCGCACGCCGTGGGTCATTCCGTCGCCCAGGAACCAGTGGAGCGTCGAGGCTTCGGGAGTATTGGATCCGTTGCGGACGAAGAGGCCCGATAGTTCGGGCGGGATGGCCCCGGTCACCTCGAGGTCGGTGAGCATTTCTTCGGTGGGGACCCCCCGGAAGTTGCCCTGCTCCCAGTAGGGCAGGTCGGGGTCGTAGAGCGGAACGGCTCGGGCCGGTGCGGCGGTGGAGCTGGGTGACCCGCCCTTGCCGGCGCCGGATGCCGCGGGAGAACCGGACGAGTCGCTGGCGCAGCTGGTCAGCAGGCCGAGGCCACCAACGGACAGGCCGGCAGCGCCGAGCCCGAGTGCTCGCAGCACGTCACGGCGTGCAGGACCGGACCGACCTTGCGACGGGTCGGGGTTCCGCAACGGAAACGATGACGGAAAAGACATTGTGCCCCCCAGGCTCGCTGGTCCCCTGACCACGCCGGGCCTGTTTGTAGCAGACGTGGGCTAACGGGTGACGATGCGGGTGCGGTCGGTCCGGTTGATCGGCCCATCGGGGATAGATGATCCCGACAGGGTGAGCTCGAGCGTGACCGGGCCGGGAGCGTCGGGAACGACCACGGGAAGGGTGCCGACCCGAACGCAGGTGTCGGCTTCGATGTCGCCACCAAAACGCCACCGTTGTTGTCCACCGGTCCAGGTCAGAAGGGCGGTTATCTCGATGTCGTCGAGGGGGGCCCGTAGGTCGCTCACCACGTGTACGTCGAGCGCGTGGGTGTCGCCAGCCACGAGAACGGCAGGCAGGCGATCGGCCGTCACTATCACCGGGCGGCAGACATCGCGTAGGGCGTGGTAGCCGGCCTTGGGCCGTCGTTCGTGGTCCAGCACTGACCAAGAGACGGCGGGGTGGCCGTCGGCGAAGCAGAACTGGGCGAAGCCGCCGGTGGGCCGGTACTTGAGGCGGCGCAGGGTCTCCACCTGAAAGCGGATCAGGTCGGCCTGGTAGAGCTGGGTGGCTTCCCGCCACGCCGCGAACGTGGGGTGATCGGCGGGTGGTACCCGCTTGTCGAAGATCAGCTTCTGCAGACCGTGGGTGTGGGCCAGTCGTTCCCAGTCGAGGTCTGGCCAACGTTCGGGTTCTAGGAAGTCGTCGGTGTCGGGAACGGCTTGGGCGCCGAACTCGGTCACGAACCGGACCTGGCGGGGTAGCAGGCGGGCGAAGCCGGGCAGGTCGCGCTCGTCGCCGTGGTACCAGCCGAAGTAGAGGTGGCTGTCGGTGCCGTCGAGCATCGGCGGATGGGGGAGCACCCCGGAGTGGGCGATGACCGGCCGGCTGCCGTCGGCCTGGTCGAGGGCGCGCTTCACCGATCGGTCGAGGATGGTCTTGTTCCACGACGGCAGTTCTTGGCCGGCCACGTACTTCCCCGCGAAGGAGGTCAGGTCACCTCCGGTCCCCGGTTCGATGTCGAGGGCCAGGGGCTCGTTGTGACCGCACCAGATCACGATCGACGGGTGATGGCCGAGTAGGTCGACGGCCTCGCGAGCCTGGCGGATGGCTTGCTTGCGGATGGTGCGGGCATAGCCCCACTGCAGGGGGAAGTCCTGCCAGATGAGCATGCCGGCCTCGTCGGCGGCCCGATACAGCTCGGGGCGGGTGATGTGGGCGTGGACCCGAATGAGGTCGAGGTTGGTTTCCTTGGCCAGAGCCACGTCGGCCGCCAACTCTTCGGGAGTTGCTTCGGCCAGGGCCATGCGGGTGGGGGCCAGGTTGGTGCCCTTCAAGAACATGCGCTCGCCGTTGACGTGGAGCACCCAGCCCCGCAGGTGCACCTGCCGTAGGCCGATGCGACGGGTCACCCGGTGGCTGACCGGAGCATGGTCGGCCCCGGTGTCGGTCAATTGCTCTAGGGGGTGGGGGACGACCTCCACGTTCACGTCGTAAAGGGGCTGGTCGCCGAGGGCATGCGGCCACCACAGTTCGGGCTCGTCCACCCGGATCTGCCACTCCACCTGATTCTCCCCGGCGGCGATGCGACGCACGTCGATCAGTTCGGTGTCGCCCACCGTGGAGCGCAGGGTGACCTCGCCGGCGTGGGCCGAGTCGAGCACGGCCCGGAACTTGACGGTGGCTCGGGTCTCGTTGGCTTCCCGGCAGATCACCCGTAGGTGGCGGATTCGGACCGGCCCGGTGCGCTCGATGGAGACCGGACGCCAGATGCCACCCGGGTTGGCGTCGGGATCGGCGGCGTCCCAGTGCTGGAACACCCCGGTGATGTTGCGCTTGGCCGTCTTGTCTCGTTGGGGGCTGCAGGTGACCTCGACGCCGAGCACGTGGTCGGTGCGGGCCGCCAGGGGTTCGGTGATCTCGAAGGTGTGGGGGAAGAAGTAGCCCTCGGTGTCGCCCACGTAGCCGCCGTCGAGCCAGACATCGCCCTGGTAGAAGACACCCTCGAAGCGGAGCCACCAGCGCTCGTCGGCCACAGGCGCAGGGTGGTCGAACTCGGTCCGGTACAGCAGCGGACCGTCGAGTCCGGCGAAGGCGGGCGCCCCCTGCCAGTGGCCGGGAACGGGCACCGGGTCCCACCGATCACCGGCGTCGGACGGGTCGGCGTCGCCCGAGTCGAGCCACGTCCGACG
>JBDTBS010000257.1:0-9116 GCA_039924035.1 Aquihabitans sp.
CACGATCGGGATGCCGGCGGCCACCAGATCGGTCACCTCGTCGCGCAGGGCGAGGGCCAGTTGCTTCGCCGTCGTGGACCACGGCTGGTCGTCACGCACGAACGACCACTCGAGGATGGTCACCGGACCGGTGAGCATTCCCTTCATGGGCTTGTCGGTGAGGCCGGCGGCAAAGGCCGTCCACTCCACGGTCATCGGCGCAGGGCGAACGATGTCGCCGTAGAGCACCGGCGGCTTCACGCACCGGGACCCGTAGCTCTGCACCCAGCCGTTGGCGGTGGTGACGAACCCGTCGAGCTGCGCCCCGAAGTACTCGACCATGTCGGTGCGTTCGAACTCGCCGTGCACCAGCACGTCGAGGCCAAGACGTTCCTGCTCGCGCACGCAAGCCTCGGTCTCGGTCTGGAGACCGGCCCGGTAGGCGTCGGCATCGATCTCACCGGACCGGAACTGGCGACGCAGTTCACGGATCTCGCGAGTCTGGGGGAACGACCCGATGGTTGTGGTGGGGAACCGGGGGAGCTGCAGGGCCTCGGCCTGGACCTTGCGACGGACGGCGTAGGGCGACGACCGACGAGCCATCTCGGGAGTGATCGCCGCCACTCGGGCTTCCACCTCGGGGCGGTGCACCCGGGTGGATGCCTGACGGGCCGCGGCCGCAGTGCGGTTGGCGGTGAGTTCGTTGGCCACTTCGGCCTCCCGCCCGTCTACAGCGGCGGCCAGGACCCGGATCTCGTCGAGCCGTTCGTTGGCGAAGGCCATCCACGACCGCAGCTCCGGATCGAGTTCGGTTTCCGTCGACAGGTCCACGGGGAGGTGCAGCAGCGAACACGACGGGGCCAGATGCACGGCTTCGGTACCGATGCGGTCCACCACGGCCTTGGCCTTGGTCACCAACGGGTCGAGGTCCGACCGCCACAGGTTGCGACCGTCGACCAGTCCGAGCGACAGCGCCAGTCCGTCGGGGCGAGCTTCGAGCACGGCATCGAGTTGGTCGACGCCCCGCACCAGGTCCACGTGGAGCACGTCGACGGGGAGTGAGGTGGCCAACTCGGTGTTGGGACCGAGGGCCCCGAAGTAGGTGGCCAGGGTGATCTCGGCATCGCCGGCTGCTTCGCGGAGGGCGGCGTACACGGCCGGGTAGGCGGCCAGCGCCGATGGGGCGGTATCGGTGACCAGCGCTGGTTCGTCGAACTGGAACGCGGTGGCGCCGGCCTCGGTCAACATGCGGACCAGGTCGACGTACGCGGCCGTCAGTTCGTCGATGAGCTCGAGCGTGTCTTCGCCGTCGGTGCGCTTCGACAGGGTGAGGAAGGTGACCGGTCCGATCAGCACCACCCGGGCCGGGACCTCCTGTTCGAGGGCTTCAGCGAGGTGGGCCAGCAGACGGGCGGGCCGGGCTTCGAAGCGCTGATCGGCCGTGAGCTCAGGCACCAGGTAGTGGTAGTTGGTGTCGAACCACTTGGTCATCTCCAGCGGTGCTCGGTCGGCTCCGTCGAGGTCACCACCTCGGGCCATCACGAAGTAGCGGGCCAGGTCGGCATCGTCACCCGATTCGGGATCGAAGGGCTGGCCCCCGAAGCGCTCGGGTACGGCGCCCACCGCGAGCGCGGCGTCGAGGACCTGGTCGTAGTGGGAGGCATCGCCGACGGGGATGCGGGCGATCCCCCGGTCGGCCTGGAGCGCCCAGTGGCGGGCCCGCAGTTGTGCGCTGACGGTGCGCAACTCGTCGTAGCTGCCGGATCGCCACGCAGCTTCCAGAGCCCACTTGAGCTCCCGGTCTGCTCCCATGCGGGGAAAGCCGAGGTTTGCGGTGACGGTCATGGTGTTGCTCCAACAGGTTGCGTTTCGGGTCCGGGACCAGGCCCTGCATTTCACCGTACGGAGAGGTGGGCGCTGTCGAAAGGGACAGAACCCCCTCTTGTCGACGGGTACAGATGGGCACAGTGGGGGAGCTTGGCCGATCTGTAACGGATACAGTCATACGGTGACCACGCTGACCCGGGATGCCCCTGAGCCGCTCTACGAACAGCTGGCCGACCTGGTGGCCGCCCAGATCGCGTCGGGTGTCTACGGACCCGGTTACCGCATTCCGTCGGTGCGGCGGCTTCACGAGCAACACGGTGTCAGCCTCACCACCGCGGTGGAGGCCTGTCGGCTGCTCGAATCCCGTGGGCTGGTGGCCAGCCGCCCCCGCTCGGGCTTCTACGTGGAACGTGCCCCACGCATCGCCCGCTCGCAGCCCCCGGCATCTCCGCTGTCGCTGCAGCAACGCCGGGTCGATGCGTCCCTGTCGGTCAAGCTCAACCTCGGCATTGGCAACCCGCAGCAGCCCACCCTCGGCGCAGCCGTGCAGGGGCCCGAACTGATGGCCATCCCTGCACTCAACCGGCTGATGTCTCAAGCGCTGCGCCTGCAACCCACGGCCTGCCACTCCTATGACGCACCGCCGGGTAGCCCGATCCTGCGTCGGGCCATCGCCCAGCGGGGTGTAGATGCCGGCTACGTGGTGTCGCCCGACGAGGTGGTCATCACCAGCGGGGCCAAGGAGGCCGTGTACCTGTCGATCCGGGCGGTCACCCGGCCGGGCGACACCGTGGCCATCGAGAGCCCGGCCTACTACGCGCTGCTCGAGGTGCTGGCGTCCCTCGAGCTCCAGGTGGTCGAGGTGCCCAGCGACCCCCGTACCGGCATCGACCTGCTGGCCCTCGACGAGGTCCTGACCACCCACCCCATCGCCGCGGTGGCGCTCGTGTCCAACTACTCGAACCCCACCGGTTCGTGCATGACCGACCAAGACAAGCAGACGCTCGTGGCCCTGCTCGAGCGCCACGACGTGCCCCTGGTGGAAGACGATGTCTACGGCGATCTGGCCTTCCACGGGCCTAGGCCCAAGGCCATCAAGGCCTTCGACACCGACGGTCGGGTCCTGTACTGCGGGTCCTTCTCCAAGACGGCCTCGCCGGGGCTCCGGCTCGGCTGGTCTCTACCGGGCCGCTATCAGAACGAGCTCGAGCACCTGAAGCTGGTGGTCAACCAGGCCACGGCCACCGCCCCACAGCTGGCCGTGGCCGGCTTCGTGGAGAGCGGAGGCTTCGATCGCCACCTCAACCGCGTGCGACGCCTCTACGCCCGACAGATGGACCAGATGATCGAAGCGGTCGACAGCGTGCTACCGGACCACAGCCGCCACACGACCCCGTCGGGGGGTCACGTCCTGTGGGTGCAGGTTCCCGGGCTCGATGCCATGGCCCTCTACGAGACCGCGGGCTCCCACGGGATCCACCTGGCCCCCGGCCCCATGTTCTCGGCGGGCATGGGCTACCTCGACCACTTCCGACTCAACACCGGTTTCCCATTCACCGACCGCACCCAGGCTCAGATCGACACGCTCGGACAACTGATCAGAGAACAGATCGCTTGACCGATAGCTTCGAGACCATGACAAAGCTGAGTCGTGTCGTGATCATCGGTGGCGTTGCCGGAGGGATGTCGGCGGCCACCCGACTGAGGCGGCTCGACCCCGAGGTGGAGATCATCGTCCTCGAACGGACGGGCTACGTCTCCTTCGCCAACTGCGGGCTCCCGTATTACATCGGTGGCGTCATCGAGCGGGAGGCCCTCACCCGACGTACCCCCGAGGGGTTCCGCGAGAGCGCCCAGATCGACGTGCGGGTCCATCATGAGGTGACGTCCATAGATCGATCAGCTCACACGGTCACCGTCCGACGCACCGATGACGACCAGGAGGAGACTCTCGGCTACGACAAGCTCCTGATCGCCACGGGCGCGGCTCCGGTGCGGCCGCCGATTCCCGGATACGACCGGGCCCTCACCTTGCGCACCGTCGAAGATGCCGAACGCATGAATGCCGCCGTGGATGCCAAACCGGCCCAGGCCGTGGTGATCGGCGGCGGGTTCATCGGTCTGGAAGTGGCCGAGAACCTGGTGCTGCGAGGTATCCCCGTCACGGTGGTTGAAGGCGCACCACAGGTCATGCCGCCCCTCGATCCGGAGATGGCCATCATGGTGGCCGACGAACTGGATGCTCACGGCGTGACCCTGATGCTGGGCACGCCCGTCGAGTCGATCGAGGACACCACCGTCACCCTGAAGGACGGTCGGGTGTTGCCCGCCGAGCTCGTGATCGGTTCGATCGGCGTCAAACCCGACATGCACCTGGCCCGTGATGCCGGTATCGAGATAGGCCCGACAGGTGGCATTGCCGTCGACGACGGCCACCAGACCAGCGACCCCGACATCTTTGCCGTGGGTGACGTGGCCGAGAAGACCGATGCCGTGACCGGCGAGCCCGTGCTCATCGCCTTGGCCCACGTGGCCAACCGTCACGGCCGTCGGGTGGCCGACCACATCGCCGGCCAGACCACCCGCCCGGTGCCCACCCAGGGCACAGCCATCGTGAAGGTGTTCGACCTGGCCGCGGCTTCGGTCGGCTGGAGCGAACGACGGCTCCGTGATGCTGGCCGCCGGTTTCAATCCATCCACATCCACCCTGCCGACCATGCCGGCTACTACCCCGGGGCCACCATGATGTCGGCCAAGCTGCTCTTCGACCCCGACGATGGCACCATCCTCGGAGCCCAGATCGTGGGACCGAACGGCGTCGACAAGCGCATCGACGTGATCGCCACGGCCATGGCCGGTGGTTTCACTGCCGCCCAGCTAGCCGACCTCGAGTTGGCCTACGCGCCGCCATACGGCTCAGCCAAGGACGCGGTCAACATGCTCGGCTACGTGGCCGAAGGCGCGTTGGAGGAAGGCGAGACGTCGGTGGATGCCTCGGATCTGGCTGGGCTGCTGGCCGACGGCTGGACCCTGCTCGACGTCCGCGATCCAGGAGATATCGAGAAGTTCGGCGCCATCGACGGTCACATCAACGTGCCCGTGAACGAGATCCGGGACCGGCTCGACGAGCTGGCCCCCGGTCCGGTGGTGGCCTACTGCAACGTTGGGCAGCAAAGCGATGGTGCTGCCGCGACCCTGCGTGACCACGGCATCGAAGCCCGCAACGTCGACGGGGGCCTCAAGACCTGGAAGGCCACCATGCGGGCCGAGACCGCGTACCGACAGGGTTCCTGAGGGAGAGGTGGAACCTGGCGACCACCTTCGGCGCCGTCGGTGAGGCCGTAGACGTCGAGTGAGGGGAAAGCATCCTTGGCGAACCGTTCGGAGCGGAAGCCCGAACGTGTTGGTGAAGTCGGTAGAATCTCCAGAAATGACCAGCACGGCCACCGTCGGAGACCCGGCGGCATCGCAGCGGATCCTGGTGCGGTTGATGCTCCTGTCGGTGGCGGCCGCCCTGGTCACCATCGCTTTGAAGCTGGCCGCCACCCTGGTCACGGGTTCTGTGGGGTTCCTGTCCGACGCCATGGAGTCGGTGGTGAACCTGGTCGCTGCGCTGGTCGGTCTCTGGGCCGTCCGCCTGGCCGCCCGGCCCGCCGACCTCGGGCACCACTTCGGACACGGCAAGGCCGAATATCTGTCAGCAGCCCTTGAGGGCGCGCTGATCTTCGTGGCCGCCATGGCCATCCTGTGGACCTCGATCCAGCGCCTGATCGAGCCGGTCCCCATCGAAGAGGTCGGTCTTGGCCTCGCTTTGTCGGCGGTGGCCGCGGTGGTCAACCTGGTCGTGGGGCTCACCCTGCTTCGGGTCGGCAAGCGGGAGCGGTCCATCGCCCTCACCGCCGACGGCCATCACCTGCTTACCGATGTCGTCACCTCGGTGGGTGTGTTCGTCGGCATCACGCTGGTGGCCATCTTCGACTGGGTGATCCTCGACCCCATCGTGGCCCTGTTGGTGGGCGTGAACATCCTCTACACCGGCTACGGGCTGCTCAGCCGGTCGGTGACAGCGTTGCTCGACGCCGCCATCCCCGCCGAAGACCTGGTGCACGTCAATCAGGTCCTGGACCACTACCGCTCCATCGAGCCGGTCGACTTCCATGCCCTGCGCACCCGGGAAGCGGGCCGGCAACGTTTCGTCTACGTGCACCTGCTGGTACCAGACGAATGGACGGTGAAGCGGGGCCACGATCTGGCCGACGACCTCGTCGTCGACATCGCCCAAGCCCTCCCTGGTTCCCACACGTTCGTGCACATGGAACCCATTGGGGATCCGTCGTCGTATGACCATCCCGAAGTCCCCACCCCGAGTACCTGATGAGCCGAGACCAGGCGAAGGCCCCTACGGGAGCGGCCGACCGGGTCCCGTTGGCGCAGGCCTCGGCTCGACGCTCCATAGCCGTGGGTGGGCTCTTCGTGGTGGCCGCGGCCATCACTGCTCTGCTTGGTGCAGGCGAAGGTCGTTGGTTACCTCTTCATCTGTTCATGGCGGGAGCGTTGGTGGCAATCATCGGTGGGGCATCCACGCTGTTCACGGTGACCTGGTCGGCGGCCCCGGCCCCCTCGGCCACCGTGATGTGGACCCAACGGGGCCTGTGCGCAGCAGGAGCCGTCCTGGTGGTGTCGGCCCGTGTCCTCGAATGGGGAGATGCCGCGCTGTGGGCCGGAGCGGTGGTGTTCATCGCCGGGCTGGTCCTGCTGGCCTCGGTCCTGGTGATGACGGTGCGACAGGGCGTCAAACGGCGGTTCGATACCGCGGTGGCCTGGTACGTGTGTGCCCTGATAGCAGCGGTGGTGGCAGCCACCATTGGAGGCGACCTGGGTACCGGCGGGGCCACCATCGGTCTTCGCAATGCCCACGTGGTGCTCAACCTGCTCGGGTTCATAGGGTTGATCACGGCGGGAACGCTGCCCAGCTTCATCGCCACCGTGGGCCGCACCAAGATGTCGTCCCGGTCCACCGAACCGGTGCTGAGGGCACTGCTGGCGGCCATGGTGGTCGGTGTTGCCGCCGCTTCCGTCGGCTACGTGATCGAGTTGCGCTGGGCATCCGTGTTTGGCCTCGGGATCTACGCCGCCGGCTTGGTCTTCCTGGCTACTCGGCTACCAAGGCCGACCCGTCGGTCCCTCGACTGGGCCGGTCCCCGGCTACTGGCCCTCTGGCTCGGGATGGGCTGGTGGACGGTGGCGGTGGCGTTCGCGGCCGTCGACACCGCAAGAGAAGGCCTTCCCCTGGCCGACAACTGGACGCTGGTCCTGGTGGTGGCGGCCTACGGACAGATCCTTTGGGGTGCTCTGGCCTACCTGCTGCCAGTGCTGCAAGGCCCAGGTCATGAGGCTCTCACCCGTGGATTTGCTGCCGTTCGGTCATGGGTCGGTCTGGTGGCGGTCAACGTGGCCGGCCTGGCATGGGTGGCCGATCAGGCGATGCTGGCCCGCGTGGCCGTCGCGGTGTGGCTGGCCGACGGGGCTTTCCGGCTGGCTCGCTTCGGGCTGGGCATCGTGAGTCACCGACCCGAGGACACGGTCACCAGCGGTACGTGAGCCAGACAACCGTTTTGACCAGGCCTTTTCTGGGTAGCAGCGGAGCATGGTCATATGCAGTCAGACCGCTCCTGGCCCCGCCATGACGCCGGTACCGCCGCAGCCCGTACCGCCTCGCCCCGGCCCACCGGTACCCAGTCCTCCGGCCCCGCCTGTTCCAACACCGCCGCCGCCCCTGCCGCCGCTCCCTCCTCCCGGACCTGCCCCGCAGCCGGTACCGCCGCAGCCCGACCCCCAACCGATGCCGGTGCCTCCCACCCCGCTCGTGCGAAGATGACCGCATGACCACAGTTCACCGCGTGCTAGATCTCGAACCGGTTCCCGACCTCGCCGCCTACGAGCGGGCGGGGGGTGGGCAAGGCCTCGCTCGAGCTCGTGCCGATCGCGGCGAGGTGTTCATCCTCTTGGCCGCCTCCGGCCTGCGCGGCCGCGGGGGAGCGGGCTTTCCCACCGCCAAGAAGTGGCTCACCATCAAAGAGCGCCTCGAGACGGACGAGCCGGTCACCGTGGTCGTCAACGCGGCCGAAGGTGAACCGGGCACGTTCAAGGACCGGGCCATCCTCACCGCCAACCCCTATCGGGTGCTGGAAGGTGCGCTGATCGCGGCGTTGGCCATCGGGGCCGACGACGTGAAGGTGGCCTTGAAGGCCAACGCGGTCGACGAGCAGCGGGTCCGCGCCGCCGTCGCCGAGGTGAACGCCTCCGACTGGCTCCCGGGGACGACGATAGAGGTGGTGGCCGGGCCCGCCTCATACCTCTACGGAGAGGAGACCGCTCTGCTCGAGGTCATCGATGGCCGCCACCCGTTCCCCCGGGTGGCTCCGCCGTGGCAGCGAGGCCTCGACGAGGACCGCCTGGACCCCGACGCCCCGGTGTCGCCTGCCCTGGTCAACAACGTCGAGACGTTCGCCAACGTCGCCCTGATCGTGGCCAACGGGCCCGACTGGTTTCGTTCGGTCGGCACCGAGAGGTCACCGGGCACCATCGTGTGCACCGTGTCGGGCCGGACCACCAACTCGGGGGTGATCGAGGTGGCCATGGGCACCACCCTGCGCAACGTCCTCGGCTTGCTCCACGCCGAACCGATCGACGGCGAGATCACCGCGGTCATGTCGGGAGTGTCGAACCGACTGATCCGCCCCATAGACCTCGACGTGCCCCTCACCTACGAAGACGTGGCCGCCATCGGCTCCGGTCTCGGCACCGGCGGCTTCATCGTCCTCGACGAGAGCGTCGACCCCGTAGCCGTGGCCCAAGGGGTGTCTTGGTTCCTGGCCGTTGAATCTTGTGGCCAGTGCACCCACTGCAAGGAGGACGGGCTGGTCGTGGCGGCCGCGCTCCAGCGTTTGCGTGACGGCACCAGCGATGACGGCCAAGCCGACCTCGAACTGATCGGCTCGTCGCTCACCACCATCGTGATCGGGGCGCGCTGCTTCCTCGCCACCCAGCACCAACAGATGATCGACAGCTTCGTGGCCTGCTTCCCCGCTGCCTTCGGTGGCCACGCCGCCGGTCTCCTACCGCCTGCGGCTCCTTTCCACGTGGCCCCGATCATGGAGGTGATGGTCGGTGAGCCCGGCGTGCGGGTCCGCCTCGACGATTCGCAGGCCACCAAGCAGCCCGACTGGACCCACAACGCCGAGGACTCCGGCAAGACCCCCGCCGAACGCATGACCACTTGACGGTGGCGCCGCGCGGGTGAAAGTACT
>JBDTBS010000258.1:0-7067 GCA_039924035.1 Aquihabitans sp.
CCAGCGATGGTCTCGGGGCCGATGCCGCCGTCGACCTCGATGTCGATGTCGAGGCCGCGAACGTCGATCCGGTGCCGCAACTCGGTGATCTTGGGTTCCATGGTGGCGATGTAGGCCTGGCCGCCGAACCCGGGATTGACCGTCATCACCAGCACCATCTCGACCAGGTCGAGTACGTGCTCCACCGCCGACACCGGCGTGGACGGGTTTAGAGCCACCGCGGCTCGGGCGCCGCCGTCGTTGACCTGACCGAGGCACCGGTGGAGGTGACCGGTGGATTCGGCGTGGACGATCAGCAGGTCGCAACCGGCCTCGATGTACTCGTTCAGGAGCACTTCTGGGGTGTTGACCATGAGATGGGCTTCGAACGGGACCTCGACCCACGGGCGGCAGGCCGCGATGACGTCGGGCCCGAAGGTGAGGTTGGGCACGAACTGGCCATCCATCACGTCCCATTGAATCCGGTCGACGCCGGCATCTTCGAGGGCCTTGCACTCCTCGCCGAGGCGAGAGAAGTCGGCGGGTAGCACCGATGGCGCGATCTGGATGGGGCGGGGTGAAGGATCGATGGACACCGTCGCATCCTATGAGGCGCCCTGGCACCGCCCGGTAGGCTTGGGTCGGTGACCACCGTTGAGCTTCGTACCACCGGAATGGCGGTGGGCGGCGAAGCCGTCGCCCGTGAGCCCTCAGGCCGGGTGGTGTTCGTGAGTGGCGCCGCGCCCGATGAGACCGTCATGGTCGAACTGGTCGATGAGCGAAAGGCGTTCGCCCGTGGGGTGGTGCGCGAGGTGCTGTCACCGTCGCCTGATCGGGTCACGCCACCGTGTCCCCACGTGGCCGCCGGCTGTGGTGGCTGCGACTGGCAGCACATCGCCCCGGATGCTCAGCAGCGCCTTCGCATCGAGCAGGTGGCGGAGGTGCTGGAACGGGCCGGTGGCATCGAGGCCCCGCAGGTGATTGCCGGGCGACCCGTTCCTGCCGACGGGGTGCGCACCACGGTGCGAGGGACCGCCGACGAGAACGGCCAGTTCTCGTTCCGGCGTCGCCGTAGCAACGACCCGGTACCGGTCGATTCGTGCCTCATCGCCCACCCGTTGGTGGAGGAGATCATCGCCGACGGATGGTTCGGCACCGCCGAAGACGTCACCATCCGGGTCGGGGCCCGAACCGGCGAACGGCTGGTGATCGTCGGCCCACGCGCTGAAGGTATCCGGGTACCTTCGGACGTCACCGTGGTGGGGGCCTCGGCCTTGGCTTCGGGTCGCCGGGTGTGGCTCCACGAGGAGGTCGCCGGACGCACGTGGCGGGTGTCGGCGGGCTCGTTCTTCCAGGCCAGCCCCGAGGGCGCCGAGGCTTTGATCGGTGAGGTCCAGGATCTGATCGACCGCTGGGCTCCAGTTGCTGAACGGCTGGTCGATCTGTGCTGTGGCGTGGGTCTGTTCGCCGGCACCGTGGGTGCCGGGCTACGTACCGTTGGCGTGGAGCGGAGCGCGGCGGCGGTGGCCGATGCCCGCCACAACTTGGCCGACACGGACACCCGCCTCATCAAGGTGGCCCTCAGCCGGTGGCGGCCGAGCGCAACCGACGTGGTGGTGGCCGACCCGGCCCGCAACGGCTTGGCCCGCGAGGGCGTCGATGCCGTGGTGGCCACCGGTGCTGGCCTGTGCGTGCTGGTGAGTTGCGACGTCGGAGCCCTCGGCCGAGACGCTGGCCTGCTGATTGCCGCCGGGTACCGCCACGTCGGGTCCACCACGCTGAACCTGTTCGGACACACCGGCCAGGCCGAGGTGGTCTCGGGGTTCGTCCGCTCCGCCTGACCGGACTTGTCTACGGTGACCGCCATGGCCACCTCGACAGACACGATGCGAGCGGTTCGGCTCGTGGCTTGGGGACAGGCTCCCGAACTGGTGGAGATTCCGGTGCCCGAGCCGGGACCGGGCCAGGCGCGAGTGCGGGTGGCGGGGTGCGGATTGTGCCACTCGGATCTCGCCATGATGGCCATGCCTGCCGACCTGGCCGAGTCGCTCGGTTGGCATCTGCCCTTCACGCTCGGCCATGAGACCGCAGGGTATGTGGATGCCTGGGGAACCGATGTCGGGGGGTTCGTCGAAGGTCAGCCGGTGGCCTTGGCCTCGCCGACCTCGTGTGGCCTGTGCCGCTGGTGTCGCCGGGGCATGGAGAACGCTTGTCCTTCGGGGACCACCGGTCGGGGCTACGGCCGCGACGGAGGGCTGGCCGACTACGTGCTGGTCGACCAACCGGAACGGAGCCTGATCCCGTTGGGGACGCTCGACCCCCGGGTGGCCGGGCCCCTCACCGATGCCGGGGCTACAGCGCACCACGCGGTGGCTCGGGTGGCGCCTCGAGTGGGCGATGATGCCGCCGTGGTCGTGGTGGGCGCTGGAGGGATGGGCCGGTTCGTCGTTCAGTTGGTGCGCCGCCTGACGAATGCCCGGGTGGTGGCCGTCGATACCAATGCCGACCGACGGGACGAGGCCGTCGGTCTCGGGGCCCACGCAGCCGTCGACAACGCCGGGCGCGGCGCCGGTCGTCGTATCGTCGATGCCGCTGACGGTCGACCGATCGATGCCGTGGTGGACCTGGTCGGTACCGATGACACCATCGGTCTGGCCGCGTCGGTGCTGGCGCCAGCGGGGGCCCTGGCCGTTGTGGGGGCAGCGGGCGGCCGGCTGAATCGGCCCTGGTTCGGTGGGCTACCCCGTGACGCCGAGGTGTTCACCTTCCAAGGCTCCGATCTGGCCGACGTTCGGTCAGTGGTCGCTCTGGCCGCTGCTGGCGATCTCCGGCTCGACGTGGTGCCCTTCACCCTCGAACAGACCTTCGACGCCTACCGTGCCCTCGAGGCCGGCACCCTCACCGGTCGAGCCGTCGTCCAACCGCTAGGTGGCCCATGACCCGTCTCGAGATTCGCTACGACCTGCGCAACCCGGCCTTCGCGGCCACCGATCTGGCCGACCGCTACGACGCCGCGCTCGACCAGATCGCGTGGGCCGAACGACACGGGTTTCGGGTGGTGACCCTGTCGGAACACCACGGCGTCGATGACGGCTGCCTGCCATCGCCGTTGGTGTTCGCCGCTGCGGTGGCGGCCCGCACCACTCGCATCAAGATCCGGGTGGCGGCGCTGATCGCCCCGCTCCACGACCCGCTGCGCATCGCCGAAGACGCCGCCGTGGTCGACCAGTTGAGCCGAGGTCGCCTGGAACTGGTGCTGGCCAACGGTTACGTGGCCAGCGAGTTCGCCATGTTCGACAAGAACCTGGCCGATCGGGTGCCAGCAGTGGTGGAAGCGGTGGAGACGTTGAAGGCGGCATGGACCGGCGAACCGTTCGCCTTCCGAGGCCGAACCGTTCGGGTCACGCCGACACCCCATCGGAAGCCGAGACCGGGGATCATGCTGGGTGGAGCCTCTCGAGGAGCAGCCCGTCGGGCGGCCCGCATCGCCGATCTGTTCTTCCCGTCCAAGCCCGAGTTCTGGGAGGACTACCGCGAGGCCGTGGTGGAGCAGGGCGGACCCGACTGGGGCCCCATGCCGCCCATCGGCCCCCGCTTCGTGTTCGTGGATGAAGACGTAGAGGCGGGATGGCTGGCGGTGGAACGCCACGTGGCCCACGAGCGATCCGGCTACGGCGCCTGGGCGGCAGCGTCAGGGGCGGCCACCGGCTTCGAACCGACGGGAGCATCGGCCCGTGAGGACCCCGAGTACCAGGTGCTCACGCCGGCTGGCTTGCGGTCGCTGGTAGACGACCTCGGGGATCTGGGCACGCTGGTGCTGCATCCGATGATGGGTGGGCTACCGCCGGCCCTGGCCTGGACGGGCCTCCAGCGAGCTGCCGATGCCCTGGGCTTGGTCGAAAGAGCGTGAACAGCGTGGCCGCCCGCCGCTGACCGACACGGGCTGATGACGGGATCGGTCCAAAAACACAGCACCGGGCCTGCAAGAGCAGGTCCGGTGGAGTGGTGCGCCCCGGGGGATTCGAACCCCCAACCTGTGGATTAAGAGTCCATTGCTCTGCCATTGAGCTAGAGGCGCGGAGAGACCTTAGTTCACGGCATGCCGGTCGACGCCAACCGAAAATGCCACCAAAACGGCAACGGTCGGCCGATCCGTGAGGACCGGCCGACCGTTCGATGGGGTGATCGAGGGGATTCGAACCCCCGACATCCGCGACCACAACGCGGCGCTCTGACCAACTGAGCTACGACCACCAAGGACCGCTAACCATAGCGCGGGCATGGCGCTGATCCGAAGCCGGATCCGGCGGTACAGACCGGTCAGAGCCGAGGTCAGGTGGGGTCGGCGCTCGACTGGGTGCGACGGCGTTGGAGGACACCACCGGCCACCAGTCCGGTGATCACGATGCCACCGACGATCAGGGGAAGAGGCGAACCCTTGCTGCGCCCGTCGTCGCCCAGATCGACGCGGCCTTCGAGGGCGGCGATCTTTTCAGGGTCGGTGATGCCTCGGCTGCCGGAGGTTTCGACTCCATCTTCTTTGGTGCTTTCGTCACCGGACGCGGCCTCATCGGGATCAGGTGTGGTCGACGTCGAAGGGCCAGGCGCGGCCGTGGTGGTGGAGCCATCGACCGTTGTGGATCTGGATGGATCGCTGGGAACGGACTTGGGAACCGACCCGTCCATGGGCCCGGCTGAGTCGTCGGTCCCCGGCGTGGCCCCGGGGTGGGCCGGCCCCGATGGGCCTGAGGGGGGCGTGGCCCCGGGACGGGTTGTGGCCGGCCCCGGTGTTGTTGGCGTGGTGGTCGAGGGCACACCCTCGGTAGGTACGGTGCAGTCCTTCTTCGGAAGAGATCCGGCCTCCACGCCTGCCGGCAGCTTGGGCGGGGCGATCGATGGCGGTGGTGTGGCCGAACTGGTCTTGTTGAGCGAGAACGACCATCCCTCCACGGTGCCGGCCGGTGGTCGGCGGTTCCCGGCGCCGAAGTTCGAGTAGCACCAGTAACCGCTGCTGGGGGCCACCCAGTAGGACCAGTAGGCCGTCGTCGGCGACGGTACCCGGCAGGGATCGTCGGCCGGTTTGCCGGCGATGCGGCACAAGAATCCGGGGGACCGGGTGGTGGTGGTGTAGCTGATGCCGGCCTGTTCGAGGGCTTCGAAGCCGGTCTTGGGTGAATTGGGGGCACAGCGCACGTAGGAACCGCCGCCAAGTTCCTGAAAGTCGATGACGACCGTTACCCCTTCGGCGGTGGTGCATGCTCCCGGCGTGGGCGTTGTGCTTCGTGCTTCGGCGCCGTCGGGGTTCGGCGAGGCTGCGGCTGGGGCGGCGATGAGGCCGACGGTAGCCATCGACCCGAGCGCGGCCACCGCGGTCAGGATTTGGCCGAAACGGCGGGGGAGACGATAAGAGCGATACATCATGTCCAGAGGGGAAGGTGGGCGGCGGGGGGGCGGGCTACCTCGAGCGTCGTGGCCGCCGGTCGAGCGCGCTCGACGTCGATCCACGGCCCGAGGTCCCGGGTCGGGCTGAAGTATTGCGACCAGAACTGGGGAGTCCGAAGCTTCGTGGTCGACCGTAACGGTCGGGCTGGCCGGTGCGTGGTCCTGGGCGTTTAGCACTGAATCAAACCCCGGTGATGGGTTCGGCGGAAGGCGCTCAGGAGGGCTAGCAAGACGGTTGCAACAACGTCCTGGGCGGGGAAAGCCGGTGTGATTCCGGCGCTGTCCCGCAGCCGTGAGCTCGTCCCTCGGGACGGCGAGTCGGAACGCCTGCCCTGGAACGAAGTGCTTCAGCCATCCGTCGTGGACAACGGGGCCGGAGCTCGGGTTCCTCCCGGGCATCTGGTCCAGGAGAGAACAAGAGAACCCATGCACATCCAACGTCGCCGTCGTCTGACGGCCATCCAACTAGCCACGCTTCTCGTGGCTTCGATGCTGGCCCTGGTGGCCAGCCCGCTGGGCTCTCCAGCCAGCGCCGCGGCGCCGCCGACGGTCACCGGGGAGCCTTGTGCGCCTGGTGTCGGCGTGACCGTCGTCGTCGACTTCCAAAATCTTGGCGACGTCGAGATCGGCTGCGCCCCCGGCCAGCAGGCCAACGGGTTCGAGGCCCTGACCAATGCTGGGTTCACCATCAACGAAGGCCCCGGCATTCCCGGCGGCATCATGTGTCAGATCCGTGAGCAGCCGGCCGCTGGCTACCCGTCCTGCTGGCAGGCCGGCTTCTGGGGATACTGGAAGTCCCACGATGCCATTCCCTGGGAGTGGAGCCAGGTCGGGGCCTCGGATGGCCCGCTGCCGATCGACTATGTAGAAGCGTGGTCGTGGACCGAACCTGTCCCCGCGGACTACATCGGACTCGAGCCTCGGGTGACCGTGGCCGATCTGCGGTCCTATCTGCCGACGGAATGTGAGGCCGGGCCCCAACTGCCCACCTTCGACATCGTCGATGACGACGAGGTCCTACCGGTAGCCATTTCTGATGGCCACTCCGCCGAAGTAGCAGTCCTCACCGATACTGCGGCCGATCCTGCCACTGCTGTCTACGCCCAGATGGACGAACTGCCCCTCGCTGGCCACTCAGGCGATATTCGCGTCCTGGCTCGTCGGGCTGGCAGCGAATGCCCCGAGGCTCCGACCTTCGATGCCGTGTACGACGTGCGGGCCGCCTACGCCCCCCGTTGGAACTCCACGGCCGACGGCTCCCCGAGCCCGGCTGTCGACAAGGCCAGCACCGACATCGTCGGCTGGATGACCGGTCACAGCGAGTACACCGCGGGAGCCAACGTCACCCCCAACTTCCAGAACCCCACCAATGCCTATGGCCCCATCACCGGCTCGCTCGTCGTTCTCGGCGACCACGGCTCCATCACGGCCACCTTCGACGCACCCCTGACCGACGGGCCTGGCTACGACCTGGCCGTCTTCGAGAACGGGTTCGCCTCAGGCGTCAACGACTTCCTAGAGGTGGCCTACCTCGAGGTATCGAGCGACGGCACCAACTTCGTGCGCTTCGACACGGCCAGTCGACGGGCCACCCCCGTCGCCGCCTTCGGCACCCAGGCTGCCTCCGAACTGGGCGGCTTGCCCGG
>JBDTBS010000259.1:0-6802 GCA_039924035.1 Aquihabitans sp.
CGGCGCGGATCGGGGATCTGCTGGTCCGCCAAGACGACCCGCCGTGGCAGGGGCACCTGACGATCGTGCTCGATGCTCGCTCCGCCAACTCCGATGGGGCCGGATTCGAGGTGGCCGTTTCGGCGGCGGCCAGCCTCGTTCAGACGGTGGCCGAGAAGGGCGACCGGATCCGGCTGGTCATAACCGATGGTTCCGACAGCGGGCTGGTCGATGCCAGAGCCACCCGAGACACGCTGCTCGAACGTCTGGCGTTGGTGGACCGCCACGGTGACGGTCCGCTGCCCGAACCGCCTCTCGACGGAGGACGTCGGCGCGGCGATCTGGTGGTCATCAGCGGCGGTCTCGTGCACGATGAGATCGCCCGGTTGCAGGCCCTGCGGTCTCGGTTCGCCCACGCCCGGCTGGTGCTGACCCACCCCGTCGGCTCGATACCGGGGTCGTCGGTCGACCTCGAGGTACTCACGATCGCCCCCGGATCCACCTTTGCCGATGCCTGGCATGCATCGGTCGTGCGGCAGGCCCGCCCATGACCCTGTTGGTCAGCGAACTGGCCTTGCTGTTGGTCCACCTGGCCGTGGTGGCCGGGTTCGGGCGCGTGTACGTGGACGGTTCGTTTGCCCCGACGCTGGTCACGTTCGTCGTCGTCGCCCACCTCTTGGCCGCCGGTGGGCGCCGCTTGCCAGTACCGGTCTGGGCCCTGACCATGGTCGCCGTCGGTGGTGCCGTCCTCTTGTCGACGTGGCTGCTCTTCGCCGACACGACCGCGTTCGGACTCCCGACCGGTGCCACCTGGGATGCCGTGCAGGATGCCACCACTGTCGGGCGAGGCCGGTTCCGGGAGGTCGTGGCCCCGGCGCCGGTGCTGACCGGGTTCCAGCTGTGGGCGGGCTTGGCCCTCTGGGGGGCGGTGTGGTTCGCCGACTGGGCGGCCTTTCGACTGCGCACCACCGCCGAGGCTGTCGTACCCGGCGTGGTCATCTTCGTGTTCTGCGCAATCTTCGGCTCGGGTCAGCACCGCACCCTGTCCGCCGCGGTGCTGGCGGCGACCGTGCTCCTGTTCGTGGCCGCTCACCGGGCCTTCCGCACGCAGTCCACCCAAGCCTGGCTGACCTCTTCGGCTGCGCTCGGCCCCCGCTCGGTCTTGCGGGTGGGAGCGGTCATGACCGTCGCAGCTGTGGCCGCGGGAGTGCTGATCAGTCCCCTCCTGCCGGGATCGGGATCAGAGGCCACCCTCCGGTGGCGTTCCAGCGAGTCTGGAACGGGTAGCCGCACCACGGTCAGCCCCATCGTCGATCTGCAGAAGCGACTGGTCGAGCAGTCCGATGCCGTGTTCTTCACGGTGCAGTCCGATGCGCCGGCCTACTGGCGTCTCACCGGCCTGGACCACTTCGACGGACGCATCTGGCGCATCGACGGCGAGTTCGGCTTGGCCGCTGGGTCGCTCGGGTCCACCTCCCCCGACGCCCCTGTCGACCGGGTGATCACCCAGACCTTCGAGATCCGCGCTCTCGACGACATCTGGGTACCAGCCGCGTTCGAGGCTCAGCAGATCGACGAGTCGAACGGCAAGCTGCGTTGGGACCCGGCATCCTCCACGCTCATCAGTGATGCCGACTCCGCCGATGGCCTCGTCTACACGGTCGCGTCGGTCACCCCCGAGCATCCCCGTGAGGTGTTGTTGGCCGCTGACGGTCCGGACCCCACCGCGCTCGAGCGCTTCCGGACCCTGCCCGTCGACTTCCCCGAGCAGGCCCGAAGCGATGCCCGCCTGGTGACCGCCGGGTTGGCCACCCGCTACGAGCAGGCCCTCGCCTTGCAGAGCTGGTTCCGTGACGACTTCGAGTACTCACTCGACGTTGCCCCCGGACACGACGATGACGCCCTCGTGGCCTTCCTCGCGTCCCGACGGGGCTACTGCGAGCAGTTCGCGGGGGCCTACGCGTCCATGGCCCGGTCGCTCGGTATCCCGGCCCGGGTGGCGGTTGGGTTCACACCCGGTGACGAATCCCCCGAGGCACCTGGTACCTATGTGGTGAGGGGCCGTCATGCTCATGCCTGGCCCGAGGTTTGGTTCGACGGGATCGGCTGGGTGCCCTTCGAGCCGACCCCAGGCCGGGGCATGCCTGGCGCCGAGGAGCACACGGGGGTCGCGGCCGCCCAGGACGAACAGCGCTCCACCACACCGACCACGCAGCCCACGGCCACCACCGTGCCCGGGTCACCGACCTCCGAGGTGACCACCCCCACCACTCCGCCCACCACCCAGCCGGCCACGGCCCCGCCGGTCACCGGTAGCGGCGACGGTACTGGTTCGGGCCCCGGCGAAAGCTGGTGGTGGCTGCTGGCGGTATCGGTGCTCGGCCTGGCCGTCTGGTTGGGCGTGGTCCTCGTGGTACCGCTCTGGCGGCAGCGTCGACGTCGTGGCGTGGGTGTCGCGGGCCGGGTGCTCACCGCGTGGGACGAGGCTCTCATCGCGGCCCGTTGGTTGACGGGCCTTCGGCCTCAGACATCGGATACCCACCTGGAGTTCGCGGCGACGACCGGGCTACCCGATCTCGTAGCTCTGGCCGAACTGGCCACGCTGGCATCGTGGAGCGCAGAGGACTTGTCGCCTACCCAGGCCGATCAGGCCGAGGCGCTTGGCGTTGCGCTCACCGCACAGGCCCGGACCCATGGCAGCAGATTCGCCAGATTGCGTCATCGCCTGTCTTGGCGTGAAGCGTTTCAGTCTTCGGTTTCGTCACCTTCGTGATCGCGGCGAACCCGATCACGTAGACGTTCAGAGGTGTTTCCGAAGTAGTCACGGAGCCCGACCCCGCCGCGCAGGGAGGCGCCGAGTTGTTCCATGCCGGCCCGGCCCAGCTTGCGCAGGCTCCGCTCGAACCACAGTGCCGCAGCGAGCATGACCACGAAACCGGCAAAGGCCACCAGGAAGTTGGTGGCCGTGGCCAGGGCCACCACCAGCACGAGTACCCCGAGCCCGAACAGCGCTCCCGCCCACTTCATCCGGCTCAGACAGTGGGTGTAGATCGAAGTGTTGCCGATCTCACCGGCCAGATCCGGGTCGTTCGCGTAGAACTGCTGCTCGATCTCCTGGAGGATGCGTTGTTCTTCCTCGGAAAGCGGCACTTCACACCTACTCGGAAATCGCCCGGGCGAGCGCCCGGCGGGCCTCCAGTGTCGCACAACGTCCCCACCGCGACAACGCCACCCCGCCGGTCAGTCGGGTCGGGTGGGGCCCCACTGCTGATCGCCTCGTCGTGCCACCCGCAGACCATCGGGTCCGGTGAGGCTGGCCGGGCCCACCGACCGGGCCCCGAACCGGGCTCGGATCTCGTCGACCACGGCTTCGGCGCGGGTCCAGTCGGCTTCCGGTTCGGCTTCCAGGCTGTCGAAGGAGAGCTGCTCACCCCCGGTTTCGTCGCCCAGGTGACTGACGCCGACACCGATCAGGCGTACCCCCGGCGAAGGGTCTACGTCGCCGAAGAGCCGCCGGGCCACCCGGGTTAGTTCGCGGGCCGAGTCGGTGGGCTGGGGCAGGGTGACCGAACGGGTGATGGTGGAGAAGTCACCGAAGCGCACCTTCACCGTGATGGTGCGACCCCGCTGCTGGGCGTGACGCAGTCGGGTGGCCACGGCATCGGCCAGGCGCAGTAGGTCCCGTTCGAGGTCGTCCCGATCGAACTGGTCGCGGGGGAAGGTCTCCTCGTGGCTCACCGACTTCACCACCTGGGCCGGTTCGACGCTTCGAGGGTCGCGAGCATTGGCCAGGTTGTGGAGGTGACGACCAGCGGCCGCTCCTAACGAGGCTGCCAACGCCGATTCGGATAGCACGGCCAGGTCGCCCACGGTGTGGACCCCGAGTCTTTCCAGCTTGCCGAGGGTTACGGGCCCCACGCCCCACAGGGCCTTTACGGGTAGCGGGTGCAGGAACTCGAGCTCTCGGTCCGGGTCCACCACCATCACCCCGGTTCCGGGGCGGGTGCCGACCCGGGAGGCCCGGGGCTTTGCCGCTTCGGTGGCCAGCTTGGCCAGGAACTTCAGGCGAGCCACCCCCACCGAGCAGGTGAGCTGCTCGGTCTCCCAGATCCGTTGTCGGATCTCGGCGGCGATCTGAGCGGCGGGCCCACTCAGGCGGCGCACGCTGGACACGTCGAGGAAGGCCTCATCCAGGGAAAGGGGTTCCACGAACGGGGTGGCGTCACGGAAGACCTGCATGATCCGGGCACTGACCTCGCTGTAGTGGGCGTGGTCGCCGGGCAGGAAGACGGCGTGGGGGCACAGCCGTCGAGCCCGTACCCCGGGCATGGCCGAGTGGATGCCGAAGGCTCGAGCCTCATAGGAGGCGGCTGCGACCACACCCCGGGGGCCGGCTCCTCCGACCACCACCGGCTGGCCCCGCAGCTCGGGGTGACGTCGCAATTCGACGGACGCGAAGAACGCGTCCATGTCGATGTGGAGGATGGACGGCTCCACGGTCAGGGCAGCGTGTCGACGTGCAGGGACCCCAGGTCGGTGCCGGTGATGCGATAGCGAAACGATTGGGGTCGGTCCCATCCCCCGTCGAGCCAGGCTCCGAGGGGATCACGGACCCACTGCGGCGACGATGCCAGGTGGCCGTGACAATCGTGGGTGGCCACGTACTGGGCATCGACGACGATTCCGTCGGGGTCGTCGATGACCAACGTGCCCTGCACCTCCAGGGCTTGGTGCACGACCACACCCAGCTTCCACCCGAGGTCTGGAGCTTCGACCTCGATGCGGTAGACGGCCTCGGACCAGGCCGCCACCACCAACCCGGTCTCCTCGGTCACCTCTCTGGTGAGGCCTTCGAGCACCGTCTCACCGGGGTCGACGACGCCACCCGGCGGGGTCCAGTCGACGCGGCCGTCGTGGCGGCGGTTCTGAACGAGCAGCAGTCTGCTCTGGTCCTCGATCAGGGCACCGGCCACGAACCACTCGCGCATATCGGTCAGCCGCGGTTGCGCCGAAGTCGGTGGACACGGTCGCGGATGCCCCAGCGGGTGACCAGGACCATGGCTTCGGTGACGATGTTGGGTGACATCTTCGACTCGCCCTTCACCCGGTCGCGGAAGGTGATGGGGATCTCGACGATGGTCCCTCCGACCTTGGATACCTCGTAGGCCATCTCGATCTGGAACCCGTAGCCGTCGGCCCGGATGAGGTCGAGGCCGATCTTTTCGAGGATCTCGGCCCGGTAGGCGCGGAAGCCGGCGGTGGCATCGCGCACCGGCATGCGCAACATGAAGCCGATGTAGCGGTTTCCGTACCGCGACAACATTCGGCGCTTGGCCGGCCATCCGGGCACGGCCCCGCCAGGCACGTACCGCGATCCGATGGCCAGGTCGTAGCCCCCGTCGGTGACCGCCTCGATCAACAGGGGCAGAACCGCAGGATCGTGCGACAGGTCGGCATCCATCTCGAGCAGTACCGAGTGGCCCCGTTCGAGGCCCCAGGCGAACCCGGCCCGGTAGGCCGGACCAAGCCCGCACTTCTCTGTGCGCCGCAGAACATCGATGTTGCCGAGCTCTGCTCCGGCTTTGGCAGCGAGATCAGCGGTGCCGTCGGGGCTGCCGTCGTCGACGACGAGCACGTGGGCAGCGGGCACCGAGGCCCGGACCTTGCCCAGCACGTCGACGATGTTCTCCGCTTCTTGGTAGGTGGGCAACACGACCAGAGGTGACATGAGGCGCACACCTTAGGGGCCACAGCACCTCGCCCTACGATGGTTGCATGTCACCTGCTCCAGTCGAATCTGCGCTCCCCTCCACCGGGGCCAGGGTGTTGGCCTTGGCGGCGATCGTGTTCGCCGGTATCTGCGGGGGGTTGATCGGTTGGAAGGTCACCGATCTGCAGGTCGAAGATGCTGGCTTCATCGCCGGGCTCGGAGGGCTGGTGGGGGCCGTTTTCGCGGCTGGCGGAGTCGGCATCGTGGCCGTGCTGACCATGCGGGCCATGGGCGAGTGGACCACGATGGTCGAGACCGGTGACCCCACCGCGGCCCGCAAGGGCCGTTCGTGAACCCGGCCGATCTGCTGGCGGTGGCCCGCCCGATCGCGGTCGAGGTCGGCGAACGGTTGCTGGCCTCCTTCGATGGCGACGGGCCCACCGTCGACCACAAGTCGACCGAAACCGACCTGGTGACCGATCTGGACCTGTGGTCGGAGGCTTTCATCACCGAACGACTGTTGGATGCCCGCCCCCACGACACGGTCATGGGCGAGGAGGAGGCCGCTGTAGCAGGCAGCAGCGAGGTGACCTGGTGGGTGGATCCCATCGACGGCACCGTCAACTTCGTGCACGGCATGCCCGGCTTCAACATCTCCATCGCCGCGGTGGTCGACGACCGGCCGGTGGCCGGGGTGGTGGTCTCACCTCTGCACCACGACGTCTTCGAGGCCTACATCGGCGGTGGGGCGTTCCGCAACGGTCAAGCCATCCGCTGTGGCCAACCGGCCTCGCTGGCCCAGTCGGTCATCGGCACCGGGTTCAGCTACGAGGCCCCGAGGCGACAACGTCAGGCCGAGGTCTTGGCCGCGATGATCGGTGACATCGCCGACATCCGACGCATCGGCGGTTCGGCCGTCGACCTGTGCTCGGTGGCCTGCGGCCGGCTCGACGGATACTGGGAGGTGGGCCTCCACCGCTGGGATCACTCGGCTGGCGAACTTATCGCCCGAGAGGCCGGCGCTCGAGTGGAGGGCGTGGACGGAGCGGTACCCGGCGAAGAGATCGTGGTGGCCGCACCACCGGTGATCTTCGACGATCTGATGGCCTTGTT
>JBDTBS010000260.1:0-2690 GCA_039924035.1 Aquihabitans sp.
GGTGGCCCACCGTCATCCACGCTCGGCCAGCGCCGAACGGCCGGGGCTGATTCCACGTTGCCCCGCCATCGGCCGCTCCATCCAGATGTGCGGCTGATCGGTGGCTGCCGGTACCCCTATCGGGTCAGCGGCGGGCGTGGTGGTCGGTGGCTTGGGCGTAGGTGGTGGTGAAGCGATCCACGAGACCGTCCCACGAGAGGTCGGCCTGGGCGTGGGCCAGGGCATTGGCTCCCCGATCGCGCATCTCATCGGGTCGGTTCACCAGGTCGACCAAGGCTTCGGTAAGAGCTCCGTGGTCGTCCGGGGGGATCAGCCAGCCAGTGGGACGATCAGGGTCGAGGTTGACCATCGACAGGAGCCCGCCGCTGGCGCAGGCCAGCACGGGCAGGCCCACGGCCATTGCCTCCAGCGGCACTTGCGGATACGGGTCCTCGACCGACGGAACCACGAGGGCGTCGCAGGCAGCGAGTCCGGCAGGTAGGTCGTCGTGGCCGCGCCACCCGGTGAAGTAGATGTCGTCGGCGCCGACGGCCTGGGCCACGGTGAAGGGATGCTCTCCCTCCCACTCGCCGGGGTGACCACCCCAGACCACCAGTGACGCTGGCCGCTCGAAACGGCCGCGAGCCTCGGCGAAAGCACGGATGAGGGACGGGACCCGTTTGAAGCCGAGGAAGCGTCCGACGTAGAGCAGAACGGTGCCCTCGTCGTCGTCACCGAGCAGGCGGTCGAGGTCGGCCTCGGTGTAGGCCAGCGTCCCCGGTGGGCCGCTCTCGGTCCAGCCTTGGGCATCGTCGACCAAGGCCTGACGGAATACGGCGCGCCGTGAGCCGGGCTGCCGACTCGCCGGCCGGAACCGGTTTAGATCGACCCCATTGGGGATGGAGCTCACGTCCTCGCGAGCTCGTCCGAACATCGCAATGGCCGTCTCCTGGTTCTGCGGCGACACGGTGATCAGGTGGTCGGCCAGCAGCGCCTGCTGGCGGAGGTGGCCAGCCCAGTACTCGCCGTGGCGCCACGATCCCCAGCGGGTCGTACCCAACACCTCGAGCTGGGTTTCGTCGAGGGCGCTCGTGGGTCCGATCCCGGCGGCCATCGCACTCGGCATCGTGGCCAGGGTTTCGCCCAGCAGCGCGGCGATCGCTACCCGCTCCTCCACCCCGGCGATCAGCTTCATCTCGGTCCCATGCAGGTGCACGACCATGGGTACCTCCGGCCACCGCCTGTGCGCCGAGTCCAGCTGGGGGGTCAGGTGGTGCAGGTGGAACACGCTGGCGTCGTCGGCTCCAGCCGCAAAGAACGGGGCATCCCAGACGGCAGCCAGGTGGCCGGCCAGCTCCGGTGGGACTGCGGCCAGCACCACATCGGGCACGCCGACCCGATCCTCATAGGACGGGTGCATCGGCTGTGCCGCCGCGATGGCATCGCCGCCGGCGGCGAAGGCGGCCACGGCTGCGGTCGAGTCGAGCGGATGTACGTCGAGGCCGGCGAAGAAGGTTCCGGCGTGGGTATCGAGGCCAGGTTCGCCCAGCGATCCCGCGGCCAGCGATACCGACCAGCCGGCTCGCTCCAACGCGGGGCTGAGGTACCGCACCACGTACGCCGAACCACCGCGCGGGTAGAAGAGCAGCCCCATCACCACTCGGTCCCGGTTCATCGTGGCCATGACCCTAGGGCGTCTGGACCACAACGGGCCCTAGAGCGTCAGCAGTACGGTGAGGCGGTGAATCCAAAGACTGACCGCCGATGAGCACCCTCGACGAAGTCGGGGAGGCAGCCGGGTGGCGCTGTTGGCTGTGCGACGAGCCGGTCGATCCTGAGATGTCGGTGAACGACCCGCGGGGACCGAGCATCGACAGTGTCACCACCCGTTCGAAGGCCAAGGCCAAGGCCAAGAAGAAGGGCACCCCGGCCGCCCCGGAACGTCTGGCCCACCGGTCCTGCAACACCGGCAAGGGCGCCGTGGCCCCCGTGGTGCCCTGGCCCGACCACTTCTTCCTGGTCGATCCGGCACCCATCATCGCCAACGTCGAAGCGCTCGAGCGCAAGGGCGGCCGGGTCGTGATGGCTCGCTGTCTGACCCAGGCCGACGCCGAGGAGGCCGCCGCCTGGCTGGTGGACCGCATCTCCCGCCTCAGCCCCGACCTCGATACGACCACTCAGATCGATCCCGGCGGTGGCCAGTTCATGCTCGTCCTTCGGGCCTGACGGGCCCTTTCATCGGGTGGCGTGCCGCAAGGCGCGGATCGACTTCCACTGGGTCCAGCCCGAACCTGTGAGCCGGTAGGGGCCCACAACCAACCCGAAAGAACACGCACCCACCGCGTCTTTTCGTGGGCTAACTTCAGCGCATGGTCACGCAGCCGATGAATGGCTCGGGAGCGCGGCGTCGCTCGTGGTGGGGTTGGGGTTGGGAAGACCAAGCCCTCACCGACCAAGAGTGCATCGAATTCGGCGGGCAGATCCCAGGCCTCCCCGAGTCACCCCTGCCGGTCCCATCTGTTGGCGACCTAGACCTTCCAGTGCCCCGAATGGTGGGGCCGAGCTCGCTGGCCCATCTGATGTCCGATGATCCGAACGAGCGTGCATCACACGCGTACGGCAAGGCCTACAGAGACGTAGTTCGCGCCTTGCACGGCCGCATCGACTCGGCTCCCGACATCGTGGCCCGTCCGGCCACCGAATCCGACGTG
>JBDTBS010000261.1:0-4306 GCA_039924035.1 Aquihabitans sp.
GCTCCTTGAGCGCATCGTTGACCTTCTCCTTCATGCGCTCGTAAGAGACCGCCTCGTCAGCCTTGCCGAACCCGACCGTGGTCTTTCTCAGGTCACGGGTACCCAGGTTCGAGGTCATGATCAGCACGGTGTTGCGGAAGTCGACCGAGCGGCCCTGCGAGTCGGTGAGCCGACCCTCCTCCAGGATCTGCAGCAGCGTGTTGAAGACATCCGGGTGGGCCTTCTCGATCTCGTCGAAGAGGACCACGGAGAACGGCTTGCGGCGCACCGCCTCGGTGAGCTGGCCGCCCTCTTCGTAACCGACGTAGCCGGGGGGCGAACCCACCAGGCGGCTGACGGTGTGCTTCTCCATGTACTCGGACATGTCGAGGCTGATGAGGCTCTGCTCGTCGCCGAACAGGAACTCGGTGAGGGTCTTGGCCAGCTCGGTCTTTCCGACACCGGAAGGGCCGAGGAAGATGAACGAGCCCGACGGGCGCTTCGGGTCCTTGAGGCCGGCTCGGGTGCGACGGATGGCCTGGCTGACCGCCCTGATGGCGTTCTCCTGGCCGACGACCCGCTTGTGCAGTTCGTCTTCCATGCGCAGGAGCTTGGCCGTCTCCTCTTCGGTGAGCTTGTAGACGGGAATGCCGGTCCACATGGAGAGGACTTCGGCGATCGACTCCTCGTCGACCTCGTCGAACAGGTCGACGCCGGAGGCCTTGATCTCGGCTTCCTTGGATTCCTTCTCGCCGAGAAGTTCCTTCTCGCGGTCACGCAGACGGCCGGCCTCTTCGAAGTCTTGGGCCTCGACGGCTTCCTTCTTCTCCTGGACGACCTGAGCGATCGAGTTCTCCAGCTCCTTGTAGTCGGCCGGGGTCTCCATGCGCTTGATGCGCAGACGGGACCCGGCTTCGTCGATGAGGTCGATGGCCTTGTCGGGCAGGAACCGGTCGGCGATGTAGCGATCGGCCAGGTTGGCCGCCGCCACCAGGGCCTGATCGGTGATGGTGACCCGGTGGTGCTGCTCGTAGCGGTCCCGCAGGCCCTTCAGGATCTCGATGGTGTGGGCCACGGTGGGCTCCTCCACCTTCACCGGCTGGAAGCGACGCTCCAGGGCGGCGTCTTTCTCCAGGTGCTTGCGGTACTCGTCGAGCGTGGTTGCACCGATGGTCTGCAGTTCGCCACGGGCCAGCATGGGCTTGAGGATGGAGGCGGCGTCTATTGCACCTTCGGCCGCTCCGGCGCCCACGAGGGTGTGGATCTCGTCGATGAACAAGATGATGTCGCCGCGGGTGCGGATCTCCTTGAGCACCTTCTTGAGCCGCTCCTCGAAATCACCGCGGTAACGGGATCCGGCCACCAGGGCACCGAGGTCGAGCGTGTAGAGCTGCTTGCCGTGGAGCGTCTCGGGCACGTTGTCGGCGGCGATGGACTGGGCCAGGCCTTCGACGATGGCCGTCTTGCCGACTCCGGGCTCGCCAATGAGCACCGGGTTGTTCTTGGTGCGACGGCTGAGGACCTGCATCACCCGCTCGGCTTCGCGCGACCGGCCGATGACCGGGTCGAGCTTCTTGTCCTTGGCCAGCTGGGTGAGGTTGCGGCCGAACTGGTCGAGCACGAGGGAACCCGACGGCGTTTCGCCGCTGGCTCCGCCCGAGGTGGCTCCGGCCTTCTCGCCTGCGCCGCCCGGCGCACCCTGGCCACCTTGGCCCGAGTAGCCCGACAGCAGCTGGATGACCTGCTGGCGCACCCGTGACAGGTCTGCGCCCAGCTTCACGAGCACCTGAGCGGCCACGCCCTCGCCCTCACGGATGAGGCCGAGGAGGATGTGCTCGGTACCGATGTAGTTGTGGCCGAGTTGGAGGGCCTCGCGCAGCGACAGCTCCAGGACCTTCTTGGCCCGGGGCGTGAAGGGGATGTGGCCCGACGGTGAAGAGCCGCCTTGGCCGATGATCTCCTCGACCTGGCTCCGCACCCCTTCCAGGGAGATCCCGAGAGACTCGAGGGCCTTGGCGGCTACCCCTTCGCCTTCGTGGATCAACCCGAGCAGGATGTGCTCGGTGCCGATGTAGTTGTGGTTGAGGAGGCGAGCCTCCTCTTGTGCCAGGACCACCACTCGGCGGGCCCGATCAGTAAAGCGTTCGAACATGTTGTCCCTGCCTCCCAGACATTGGCGGGAAATCGTTCACCAACTCTACCGCCGCCAACCGCGTAGGCGACCAGCGGTCGCGAGGCAAAGGTCACCCGGCACATCTCAAAGCGTTCCCGACGCACGTCAGAGGGTGGAAGTGAGCGGACCGAACCGTTGGCCGTAACCTCCGATGATGGCTGACAACCCGCTTCTCGCGCTCCCTCACGTCGAAGCCGACCGCCGCCGGGTGGAAGAAGAGCTTCGCAACTCGGTCCGCGCTCCAACCGAAGCGCTCACCGAGATGGCCAGCCACCTCATCGGAGCCGGCGGCAAGAGGGTGCGCCCTCTGTTCGCGGTGGCCGCGGCCGCCTGCAAGGCCGGCCACGAGGGGCCAGCCACCATCGAGGCCATCAGGGGTGGCGTGTCGGTGGAACTCGTGCACCTCGGGTCGCTCTACCACGACGATGTCATCGACGAGGCCGTAACCCGTCGGGGGGTGGAGAGCGTCAACGCCCGGTGGGGCAACCTGCGGGCCATTCTGGCTGGCGACTTCCTGCTGGCCAAGGCTTCGGAGATCGCGGCTTCGCTGGGCACCGAGGTGGCCGGATTGCTGGCCGCCACCATCGGCCGGCTGTGTGAGGGCGAGATCCTCGAGCTGCAGGACGCCTACCAACTGACCCGCACCGAAGAGGCCTACCTGGCCTCCATCGAGGGCAAGACGGCCTCGCTGCTGGCCTCGGCCTGCCGCATCGGCGGCATCGTGGCCGACCTGCCCCGTGACGAGATCGATCAGCTCACCGCGTTCGGCAATGCCTACGGCATGGCCTTCCAGATCGTCGACGACATCCTCGACGTGATCGCCACCGATGAGCAGCTGGGCAAGCCTGCTGGCCACGACCTGGTGGAAGGGGCCTACAACCTGCCCACCCTCCGGGCGCTGCAAGGTCCGTCGGGTGAAGAGCTGGGCTCGCTACTCGGTACGCCGATCCAAGGCGAGCAGTGGGAACGGGCCCGCACCCTGATCCGTGAGAGCGAAGGCATCGACGAGTCGGTCGTCGTGGCCCGCCAGTACGTCACGAAGGCCCAGGAGATCCTGGACCCCCTGGCCGACCGGCCCGCCGCCGCCGCCCTCCAAGGTGCTGCCCACCACCTGCTCGACAGCCTCGACAGCATCCGCGCCTCGGCCTGAACCGGGTCAGAGCGACCCGACCGGGGCTAGATGACGGTCAGGGTTTGGGGGCGAGCGTCACACCAAGGGTGCCAGGACCGTTGATCACCTCGGCGGTGCGGTCGTAGGAGCCCGAGAGTTGTTCTCGGAGCCCGGCCGGGGTGGCGGGGTCGGCCATGGTGTCGACCACGGGCAGGACCCGGAACGACGGTAGGTCCACGAAGGTGGGGATGGCCTCGACCGAGGTCACCGACCAGGAACCGTCAGCGGCCCGCACTGCGGTCAGGCGAGCCGTGAGACCATCTCGTCGGGGTAGTTGGGTCTGGTTCGATACCTGGTTGCCCAGCCCGAACACCACGTAGGTTCCATCCACCTTCTCGATCGGCTGCACCACGTGGGCGTGGTGACCGACGATCACGTCGATGTCCGGTGACGGTAGTAGTTGGCCGGCGATGTCTCGTTGGTAGTCGCTCGGGTCGTGCTGGTATTCGTTGCCCCAGTGGAGGCTGATCACGACGAGGTCGGCACCGTCGGCGCGGGCCTTGGCCGAGGCTTCTTCAATGGCAGCAACGGAGATCTCGTTGACCGACCAGGGGGCATCTTCGGGGATCTTGTAGCCGTTGAAGCCGTAGGCGAAGCTGATGTTGGCCACCTTCACACCGTCGATGTCGTAGACGGTGGCCACACCGCCGCCCTCTTCAGCGGTACGGGCAGTTCCGTTGTGGCTCAACCCGACGGCATCGAACTGGTCGAGCAGGCGCTTCAAGCCGGCCTTGCCCCGGTCGAGGCTGTGGTTCGAGGCAGTTGAGCATCCGTCGTAGCCCGCCGACTTGGCCCCGTCGACCAGTTCGGGGGGAGCGCCGAACGATGGATAGCTGGTGACCGGCTCGCCGTCGGGGGCCGACGGGACCTCCATGTGGCAGATGGCCACGTCGGCCGGGTCGAGGATCGGCTTCATGGGGGCCAGCATCGGCGCGTAGTCGTAGGCCACTCCGGCGGCCGCTCCGTATTCGGCCGCCTTGGCG
>JBDTBS010000262.1:0-6634 GCA_039924035.1 Aquihabitans sp.
GTTCCATTCGGATCACAAGTCAAACAGATATGGACGACCATGCGAGGGATCCGACGCAACATGGTCCCATCGACCGGCCACGCGACCCGATCCGCGGCTGAAGGATCGGCCTCTACCATCGGCTCCATGACGACCACTACCGCGCTGTTCGACTTCGGTGGCGTGATCCTCTCCAGCCCCTTCGAAGCCTTCGCCCGATTCGAGGAGGACCGGGGTCTACCCACCGGATTTCTACGCAAGGTGAACGCCACCGATCCCGACACCAACGCCTGGGCACGCCTCGAGCGCAGTGAGCTCGATCTCGATGGGTTCGCCACCGCGTTCGAGGCCGAGTCGGCTGCGCTCGGCCATGCCGTGTCGGGCCACGAGGTACTGGAACTGTTGACCGGCGAGGTCCGCCCGGCGATGGTCGAAGCAGTACGTCGGTGCCGCGAACGCCTGAAGACCGGACTCCTCACCAACAACATCGTCAGCATGAGCGGCGACCCGGCCATCGACGAGATCGTGTCGCTGTTCGACATCGTGATCGAGTCGAGCGTGGTCGGAGTGCGCAAACCCGATCCTGCGTTCTACGAGATCGCCTGCGAACGTCTCTCCATCGAACCCGGCGAGGCCGTCTTCCTCGACGACCTCGGCATCAACTTGAAACCAGCCCGAGCCATGGGGATGACCACCATCAAGGTCGATGATCCGGCCGTCGCCATCGCCGAACTCGAAGCCGTCGTCGGCTTCTCCCTTGGAGACCCGTCATGAAGATCGCCCTCGCCTCCCGGTCCACGCCCGAACGCATCGAATACGACGTTCAGACCGACAACGACATCGACCGAGTCCTCTGGTACGAGACCGTGCTCGGTACCCCGCCGACGGTTCCCGACCGCCTCGATGCCGCGCTCATCGCCATGGTCCCCCGGGCCATGCACGGCGGCCAGGACCTCCACGTCGAAGGTCCGGTGAGCTGGTCGCTACTGGCCAACGTCGAGGAGTACATCGACGTCTGGACCCTGTGGCTACCCGACCTGTTCCGTCCGATCGCTATCACTGCCGATCACGTGGTCGACGACCGCGGCGATGGGGCCGGCAACCTTGCCAGCCGCAGCCTGTTCGCCTGGTCGGGTGGCGTCGACTCCACCTACGCGCTGGTGTCGAACACCGTGGATGAGCGTGGCCACCGCGCCTTGCCGATCGCCGCGGCCATCCAGGTACACGGCTTCGACATCCCCATCGATGATCGGGCCGAGTTCGACGGGGCCGTAGCTGCCGGCAGCCACCTGCTGGCTGCCTACGGGATCGACCATGTCGCCGTCCGTACGAACTGGCATGCGGAGATGTGTCCCGACTGGGAGATGACGTTTTTCGCCGGGCTGGCCTCCGTGCTCCACCACTTCACCGACCGCGGGGCCACCGCTCTCGTGGCCCCAGCCAACACCTACGACCACGTCCGCCTTCCCTGGGGCAGCAATCCCATCAGCAATCCGCTACTTGCCTCCAGTCAACTCAGCTTCCTGGCCCCGGGACGGGCCCAGCGTCGCTACCAGAAGTGTGAGGTCATCGGCGCTGTCCCCGAGGTCCGAGAGCACTTGCGGGTCTGCTGGCAGGCCCCGAGGCTGGGACGAAACTGTGGTCAGTGCGAGAAGTGCATTCGCACCAAGGTCAGCTTCCTGGCTGCCGGCCACGGAGCCATCGAGGCCCTCGGACCGCTCACCCAAGAAGACCTCGACAGCATGCGGGTGACGGCCCCGGTGACCCTCGACAACTACGAGTTCATGGTGCCGGCGGTGGCCGCTCACGACCCCGAGGCCGCGAAAGCGGTGACCGAGATGGTGGCTCGGGAACGAGCCCGCCTCCCCCTCGCTGACTGACGCCCGACGCCTGACGAAGTGGACGGCCTACTTGGCGTCGGCCCAACTGGCGCCGAACGACAGGTTGACCTCCAGCGGAACCCGGAGGTCTGCGGCACCGTGCATGACCTCGAGGGTGAGCGCGCTGACGTCATCGCGTTCGGCCGGTGGCACTTCGAGGATGACCTCGTCGTGGACCTGCAGGACGATGCGGCTCTCGGCCTTGCGGTCGGCCAGCGCCTGGTCGAGACGGATGAGGGCCACCTTGAAGATGTCGGCGGCCAAGCCCTGGATGCCGGCATTCATGGCCTGACGTTCCCCGGCCTGTCGGATCTGGCGGTTGCTCGAGGCCAACTCCGGGATGGGACGTCGTCGACCGAACAAGGTCTCGGTGTAGCCCCGCTCCCGGGCCTCGGCCACGGTGGCATCCATGTAGGCCTGCACGGCCGGGAAGGCCACGAAGTAGGCATCGAGGATCTCGGCCGCCTCACCGCGGGGGATGTTGAGCCGTTGGGCCAGCCCGTAGGCCTCCATGCCGTAGGCCAGGCCGTAGGAGACCATCTTCGCCTTGGCCCGCTGGGCTCCAGTGACCTCATCGGGCTCGACGTGGAAGACCCTCGACGCGGTGGCGGTGTGGATGTCTTCGCCAGCGGTGAACGCCGCCACCAACCCGGGGTCCTCGGCCAGGTGAGCGATGCAGCGCAGCTCGATCTGGTTGTAGTCGGCCACCAGGAACTCGAAGCCTTCGGCCGGTACGAACGCTCGTCGAAAGGCGCGTCCTTCAGTGGAACGAACCGGGATGTTGTGGAGGTTGGGGGCATCCGACGACAGCCGACCAGTACGGGCCACCGTCTGGTTGAAGGTGGCATGGATCCGTCCGTCGTCGGCCACCTCAGCCAGCAGCCCCACCCCGTAGGTGGAGCGCAGCTTCTCCACTTCGCGGTAGCGCAGCAGCCGTTCGATGATCGGGTGTTGCCCCAACAGCTTTTCTAGAGAGGCGGCATCGGTGGAGTAGCCGGTCTTGGTCTTCTTGGTGGGGGTTAGACCGAGCTTGTCGAACAGGACGGTGCGCAGTTGCGGGGTGGAGTTGACGTTGAACTCTTCGCCGGCATCTTCCTGGATGGCGGCAGCCAGTTCGGCCACCTCAGCGGTGAAACGATCGTTGAGTCCTTGAAGCTCGGCTCGGTCTACGCCGACGCCCAACTGCTCCATGCGGGCCAGCACGGCCACCAGAGGTACCTCGATGTCGTCGTGGAGGCTGCGCAGGCCCTGCGCGTCGAGAGCAGCCAGCATCGGTTCCACCAGTCGGTCGACGGCCAGGGCCCGTCGTGCCGCCAGCAGACCCTCGTCGATGGTGTCGCCATCCAGGTCGAGCTGACCGGACGGAGCCGCCGAGCCCACCGGCAGTTCCATCTGCGCGTAGCGGCGGAGCACGTCCTCGATGGCATAGCGGCTTTCGGCCGGGTCGAGGAGGTAGGCGGCCAGCGTGGTGTCTATGGCCAACTCGGGTAGGGCTCGGCCGGGGTGAGCAGTCAGCAGGCTGCGCAGGATCGGCTTGGCCGGGTGGGCAGCCAACGGACGAGCGACCATTACTGCGGCCAGCGCGGCGTCGACGGCATCGTCGGCCAGCAGGTCGGCGCTGAGCCAGGCCACCTCGGCCCCAGCAGGGTCGGTCACCAGCGCCAGCCCTTGGAGCGGAGTACGCCCCTCGATGCCTGCCCACGATGCGGCGACGGCCAATGGCCCAGACCCCGAGGCCAAGGCTTCGAGCACTTCCACGGCACGGGCTGGGGCATCGAGGTGTTCGACCTCGGCCTCGAGCACGTCAACGGGGTCGGCGGCGACCCCGAGGTCGGTTTCGAGGGCCTGGGACAGCCGGTCGTAGAGGCTGCGGAACTCGAGGAAGTCGAACAGTTCCCGCACCGCTTCGGTGTCGGGTTCGGGGAAGCCGAGGTCGTCGAGCCCAACAGGCAGGTCGACGTCTCGAACGAGGACCATCATCTCCACGTTCTCGCGGGCCTGCGCCTCGAAGTTGGTGAGGTTCTCGCGCAGCTTGGGGGTCTGCTCGTCGACGTGAGCGAAGATCCCGTCGAGGTCGCCGTACTTGTTGATCAGCTTGGCCGCCGTCTTCTCGCCCACACCAGGGATCCCCGGCAGGTTGTCGCTGGGATCGCCTCGCATGGCCGCGTACTGGACGTAGTCGCGGGGATGGACGCCGGTGCGCTCGAAGATGCCGGCCTCATCGTAGAACGCGTAATCGGATACGCCCCGCTTGTTGTAGAGGACCTTGACGTGGGGGTCTTCCACCAGTTGGTAGCTATCCCGGTCACCGGTGACGATTATGACGTCGTCGCCCCGATCCTTGGCCCTGGTGGCCAGGGTGGCGATGATGTCGTCGGCTTCGACCCCGATCTGCTCGATAGCGGTGACGCCCAAGGTGTCGACCACCTGACGCACCAGCCCCATCTGCTGACGCAGGATGTCGGGAGCAGACTCCCGGTTGGCCTTGTACTCCACGTTGCGCTCGTGGCGGAACGTGGGCTCGGGGCGGTCGAAGGCCACCGCGATGGCATCGGGCTTGTGGTCCCGTACCAGGTTCACGAACATCGAAGTGAACCCGAACACCGCGTTGGTCACCTGCCCAGAGGCCGTGACCAGGTCGGTGGGGAGTGCGTGGAACGCCCTGTAGGTGAGGGAGTTCCCGTCGATCAGCATGAACCGCATAAGGGTCCGATGCTACGGGCAACCACCCGCGGTCGTTCCCGTCGGGACGCGATCAGTCGTCGGTGGGGGCCAGTTCGCCGTCTATGACCCGCTGGGCGACCTCTCGCATGGTCTGGCGCTCACGCATGGCCGTCTTCTGGATGAAGCCGAAGGCTGTGGCCTCCGACAGGCCGTTGGCATCCATCAGCTGACCCTTGGCCCGGTCGACGATCTTGCGGGTATCGAGCTGCTCCTCGAGCGAGGTGGCCTGATCGTGGAGGGCCTTGAGCTCCCGGAAGCGCCCGAGGGCCACTTCGATGGCCGGGAACAGATCGGCCTTCTGGAACGGCTTGACCAGGTAGGCCAGCGCTCCGGCATCGCGGGCTCGCTCGATGAGATCCCGCTGGCTGAAGGCGGTGAGGATCAGCACTGCGGAACGGCGTTCGCCAGCGATCTCACGGGCAGCAGACAGACCATCGAGGCCTGGCATCTTGATGTCGAGGATGGCCACATCGGGGTTGTGCTCGCGCACGAGCTCCACTGCTTCGTCACCCCGACCGGTCTCGGCCACCACCTCGTAGCCCTCTTCTTCGAGGGTCTCCTTCAGATCGAGGCGGATGATGGCCTCGTCTTCGGCGATGACGACACGGGTGGGCACCGTTGCGCTCCTGTGCTCTTCCAATGGAAGTCAGATCCCAGCTGCCATTAGGCGGTCGAGGAGGTCGTCCTGGGAGACCTCGAGTGATTGGATTTCGGCCAGCAGATCGTCTCGATGGCGACGCATGGCATCGGCGTGACGCTGGGTTTCGCGGTATTCGTGTTCGGCCAGCGGGGTCTCTGAGACCAGAGCCCGCATGCGGGAGTCTTCGGCCTCGTCGGCCAAATGGACCAACTGCTCTTCGGCAACGGCAAGATCGGCGCGTACCGCTTTGATGCGGTCAGACACGTCTCGGAGACGTCGTTCGATGAGGGTACGGCCCACGGTCGGAGTGTAACGACCAGGCCCGACCACAATGGTTCCATGGCCACCGACGACCGAACGGAACCGATCGACTGGGGCATCGAAGGTGGCTACCTCGACGGATTGGGGCAGTGGCGCGAACCCGATGCCGAGGTCACCGATCTATTGCAGCAGGCCATGGGCCGCCCAACGGGACGTGCACTGGTGGTGGTCCGCCCCGGGGACGTCGTGCCGCTCGGGCCTGGTGATCTCGCCCTCGAGGACGGCACCTCCCTCACCGTTGGCGACGTCCTGCCCAACGACCTGCCCCTCGGCTACCACCACCATCACGGAACGTCTGGCACCACCAACGTGATCGTTTCGCCGGGCCGCTGCCATCTACCCGCCGAGCTGCACTCCTGGGGGGTGACCGCCCAGTTGTACGCAGCTTTGTCGAGCAAAAGTTGGGGCATCGGCGACCTCGGCGACCTGCGTCATCTCATCGATTGGGCCCGTGAACGCCACGCTGGGGTGGTGGGCCTGAACCCGCTCCACGCCCCCACTCCCCTCCCCCATCCTTCAGATAGCCCCTATTCACCGAGCAGCCGCCGGTTCCGGGACCCCCTCTACCTGGCGATGGAAGACATACCGGGAGCAAACACCGTGGAGGGATGGTCCGATGCCCTGCGGGCTGGCCGGGAACTGTCGGCTGGCGGACGAATCGACCGAACAGCGGTGTGGGCCCACAAGCGCAGGGTGCTCGAACAAATCTGGGCGACCCGCACCCGAGATGCCGACGAGTTCCACCGCTTTCGGGTCGACGGTGGCCCCGACCTGGAGGCATGGGGAACCTTCTGTGCCTTGGCCGACCACCACGGCACCGGCTGGCCCCAGTGGCCCGACGAGCATCGCCATCCCGACCACCCCGCCGTGGCTCGCTTCGCACGCGACCATGCCGACCGGGTGGGGTTCTGGAGTTGGTTGCAGTGGCTGCTCGACACCCAGTTGGCAGCCAGCGGTGCTGGCGATGTGGTCATCGCCGATCTGGCCGTGGGCTTCGCCGCCGACGGCTTCGATGCCTGGCAGTGGCAGGACCTGTTGGCCGAGGGTGTCCGCATCGGCGCCCCACCCGACCCGCTCGGACGCGAAGGCC
>JBDTBS010000263.1:0-6349 GCA_039924035.1 Aquihabitans sp.
GAGGGGTTCCTGATCGCCAAGGCCGGCAGCTGCGATCCGACCGATGACCCGATGACCAACGACATCGACACCGACCCCGATGCCATCCCGCTAGGCCCCGGCACCGACACCGGCGATTGAGCCCACAAACCTTGGAATGGCGTAGATTTTGGTCGTCATACGACCAAAATCTACGCCGTTTCGCTGTTGCTAGTTGTTTCGATGTTGCGGGCGGGAACAGCCGGGTCGGCGGCGAGGAGTTCGGCGAGTAGCGGGGACCGGGCTAGGTCGCCGGAATCGATGGCCGCGATGGCGGCATCGACATCGGCCAGTTCGCCTTCGATGCGGGTCAGCACGGTGGTGTCGACCTCGGGGGCCGCCGGCGCCGCGGGAATGGCCGGAGCGACGTTTGCGACGGCCTCGGGCTCCGGCGCATCGCCGTGGGCTGCTTCATCGACCTCGGCCACGAGATCGGTACCACCGATGGCCTCGGTGTCAGAGTCGGAGTCCGTGTCGTCGTTGGCTGCGGTTCCGGGTGCGGAATCGCCGTCGCCGCCGTCCAAGGGCGCTGGATCAGCTTCACTGGCTGCTGGAACCGGGGGGAGGTCGTCGCGAGCCCAGGCCGGGATCTCGGGGGCCGGAGCACCCGTGTCCCAGCCGTCTCCGAGGCCGACCTCATCAGCAACGGCGACCTCATCAGCAACGGGGTCGTCGTCGGTGGCGAAGCGGGAACCTTCGGGGAGGAAGGCGCTGATGTCGACCTCCAACTCGTGGTCGGGGTCAGGGCGGTTGGGGTCGTCGGACACGGTGGTCGACTCTACGACCCCGGCGGGACCGGAGCAGACGGGGCTGGGTCAGCTGGCGACCATCACGGCGGCTAGGACGGCCACGCCCAGGCCGGCGAACTGGACGGGCTGCATGCGCTCGCCCAGGCGGGTCTGGGCCAGGACCACGGTCGAAGCCGGGTAGAGGCCGGTGATGGCGGCTACCACGGCCAGCATTCCGTAGCGGGAGGCCAGCAGGAACAGGACGTTGGCGGCCATGTCGAGGACACCGCTCACGAACAGGATCCCGATCATGGAAGCTCCCCGCACCATGGGGGCGCGCCGGGCCACCACCAACGAGATGAGGATCGGGATCGAGACAGCCCGGGCAGCCAGCAGGGGCCACAGGCCGGCATCATCACCGGCGGCATGCAGGAACACGAAGAAGAAGCCGAAGATGGCGCCGCCGCCTAGGGCCGGTAGCAGGGCCCGGAGGGCTATGGACCGAGAGACGACCACCTCGCCGGGGCGCTCCCGGGTTATGAGGGCCACGGCGACGAAGGCCACGGCGATACCGACCAGGGCCGACAGACCCGGGCGTTCACCCATGGCCAGTCCGACCAGCACGGGCACGGCTGAGGCGCTGAGGGCCGTGGTGGGGGCCACGATGCTCATCGGGCCCTTGGCCAAGGCCTTGTAGACCACGAGTAGGCCGAAGCCGCCGAACACGCCAGCAGCGGCACCGGCTGCCATGTCGGCTCCAGTGACGGTGGCCGCTCCCAGGAAGGGCAGGGCGACGAGGAGCAGGACGAGGCCACCGAGCTGGGCTCCGAGGGCCACCGACAGGACGGAGGTCCGGCGGGTGGCGACGGCTCCGACGAAGTCGGCCGAGCCATAGAAAGCGGCGGCTCCGAGCGCCAGCATGATCGACATGTAACACCTCATTCCCGGGTCTCGACCGGGACTGGTGCCGCCGGCTCGTCTATCGCGCGCCGGTCACTATGTTGTACCAGCCAGTTCATTCTACTCATAGACCACTATGACGCACCAGCTGGATCAGTATGGTGACCAGGGTCACCCGTGGCCGGCAACCTGGCCCGCCCTACCCAGGCTTCGTGGTCGTCTCGCGGTTCAAATGGGTAGCTTGGAACGGTGCCTGATGCCGACGAGGTTGCCGCCGCCATCGCCCGCAACGCGCGGGGCCTCCGGGTCGACCGTCAGTGGACGCTCGACCACCTGGCGGCCCGTTCGGGGGTCAGCAAGGGGATGCTCGTGCAGATCGAGCAGGCCCGCACCAACCCGAGCATCGGCACGCTGTGCCGCATCGCCGATGCCTTCGGCGTCACCCTGGCCCAGCTGGTGGAGCTGTCCGACGGGGCCACCGTCCGGGTCATCGGGCCCGACGAGGTCGTACGCCTTTGGTCTGGGGCCGAGGGTTCAGCAGGCGACCTGCTGGCTGGCACTGATCGGAACGAACACGTGGAGTTGTGGCGGTGGACTCTGGCTGCCGGCGACAGCCACGAGTCGGAGGGCCACCTCGATGGCACCCGCGAGCTCATCAGCGTGTTGAGCGGAACGCTCACCTTGGTGCTCGATGACGACAGCCATCAGATCGGAACCGGTAGCGCGGTTCTGTTCGACGCCGACCACCCCCACACCTACCGCAACGAACACAAGCGGGCCCTCGACATGATCATGGTCGTGGTTCAACCACCCGTGGTGGAGCCAGGCGAGATGAGCCACCCGGGCTGAGCCCCTGCTGGTCAGCCCGGCTCGTCATCGGGCGGGTCGTCTTCGACGAAGAGGGCATCTTCTTCGAGCGCATCTTCGAGATCAGCAGCAGGCCCATCGCTATCGGGCGGTAGATCGGGGAAGCAATCGGTGGGAGCCACGATCGCCTCACCGTCACCAACCTGACCGTCGACACCCATGCCCAGAGCAGCGGCGGCTTCGTCGGTAGCCATGTGGGCTGCGGGGTCGCCGGGGCCCAGACGCCAAGCCATGACGAAGACGAGCAGCGCTATGAGGCCCACGATCACGCTCATCCAGATGTTGATGCGGATACCGAGCACGAGCGAGGCCTCATCGGAGCGCAGCATCTCCACCCACAGCCGACCAACGGCGTAGCCGAGGATGTACAGGGTGAACAGCTGCCCGGGCCGGATGCGGCGTTTGCGGTCGAGGCGGATGAGCAGGAAGGCCAGGGCCACGTTCCACAGGCCTTCGTAGAGGAACGTCGGGTGGAAGGTGGCATCTTCGATGTAGCGGACCGGTCGGAATTCGGGGTCCACCTCCAGCGCCCAGGGGACCTTGGTGGGTCGACCGAACACCTCTTGGTTGAAGTAGTTGCCGAACCGGCCGATGGCCTGGGCGATGGGGATGGCGGGGGCCACGACGTCGAACAGCGGCGGCAGACGGAGGTGCTTCGAGCGGGCCACCAGGACACCGGTGAGCACTCCGAAGAAGATGCCGCCGGGGATGCCGAGGCCGCCCTGGGTGATCTTGAAGGCATCTATCCAGTGGTCCTGGTAGCGCTTCCAGTCGGTGGCCACGTGGTAGATCCGGGAGCCGATGACGCCGGCAGGAACTGCCCAGAGGGCGATGGTGGCGATGTCGTCGGGGTCACCGCCGCGGGCTTCCCAGCGACGGGACGAGAGGGTGACGGCTGCCACCACACCGAGGGCGATGCACAACCCGTAGAGGTGCAGCGGACCGATCTGGTTGAACGGGGGCGCCGGAATGAAGGCTGTGAGCGAGGCGAGGAGCACGCCAATGGGCTAGCACGCCGGGACCCGACCGTGGCCCCGTGGGCCGTCAGGGTTCGTGCCAGCGGCCTTCGATGAGGGAGAAGCTGGCCGACTGACCGGGGCCGATCGGACGCCGGTCGCCCCTCACTTCGACATCTATCGGGGGCCGGTGGCCAGGGTCGAGAGCGATCTCGACGTCGTCGTTGGTGACACAGAGCCGCACCGTGTGACTGCGATAGCGCAGGCTGAAGGCAAGGCGCACGAGGTGAGGGGGGATCTGGGGGTTGAGGCGAAGCACGTCGCCCCGTAGTTCGAGGCCGGTGTAGCAACGCTGGATCAGGTCGATGGTGCCGGCCATGGCCCCCAGGTGGATGCCTTCAGGGGTGGTGCCTCCCTGCACGTCGTCGACGTCGCTGCGCAATGCCTGCTGGAAGCTGTCCCAGGACTGAACGCGGTCGCCCCGGGCATGCAGCCACGACTGCACCACCCGAGACAGGGTGGAGCCGTGGGAGGTGCGGGCCTCGTAGTAGGCGATGGTGCGCGGGATAATTGCCCCGTCCCACTCGTAGCCGAGGCGTTCGAACAGTTCGGCCAGCTCTTCCGCGGTGAGCAAGTAGAAGAGCATCGTCGTGTCGGCCTGCTTGGCCACTTGGTAGTGGTTGGGCGTATCGCCTTCGGCCTCGAGTATGCGGTCGAGCCGGGCGATGTCGCCGTAGCGAGCCCGGTAGGCGGCCCAGTCGAGTTCGTCGAGTTTCTCGAACCCGTCGAACTGGCTGATCACCGGCCCGGAACCGTCGGGGGCTTCGTGGAAGCAGATCTGCATGCGGGTGCTGATGTCCTCCCAAATGGCCACTTCCTCGTCGGTGACCTGCAGTCGTTCTCTCAACTCGGTGACCGGTCGGGGCGGTAGCGAAGCGAACACGTCGATGGCCCGGCACAGGCACCAGACGGCCATGACGTTGGTGTAGGCGTTGTCGTTCAGGCCTGGTTCTTCGGCCCCCGGGTAGCCCTCGTGGTATTCGTCGGGACCCATGACACCCCGGATCGAGTAGCGGTCCCGAGACCGGCTGTAGGTGGCGGCGCTGGCCCAGAAGCGGGCGATCTCGATCAGCATCTCGCCGCCGTAGAAGCGCATGAACTCGTCGTCGCCGGTGGCCTGGTGGTACTGCCAGACGTTGTAGGCAATGGCCGCGTTTACGTGCCGTTGCAGATGCGAGGCATCGGGTAGCCAGTTCCCAGACCTGGGGTTGAGGTGCATGGTCTGGGTCTCTTCGCGCCCGTTGGACCCGGACTGCCACGGGTACATGGCCCCGGCGTAGCCCGCTATCCGCGCGTCTCGGCGGGCCCGGTCTATGCGCCGGTACCGGTAGAGCAGGAGCGAGCGGGTGAGCACGGGCATCCGCAGGCTGAGCAGCGGGAAGATGAACAGCTCGTCCCAGAAGATGTGGCCCCGATAGGCCTCGCCGTGAAGGCCACGGGCGGGGGCCCCGACGTCGAGCACGGCCGTGTGTCGAGACAAGGTGGCCGCGGTGTGGAACAGGTGGAGGTGCAGGAGCTGACTGGTGTCGTGGTTGGCCCCCACCTCCACGTCGAGGTGACCCCACAGGTGACGCCAGGCGATCACGTGGCCTCGGAGGAGCTCGTCGAAGTCGCCGATGCCGTGGGCCAGCAGGTCGCAGGCTTCATGGGACGGGTCGGTGATGGCATCGTCGCGGCTGGTGAAGACCGAGATGATCTTCTCGACGGTGACGATCTGTCCGTGGTGGACGGCCACGGTGTGACGCGATGCCACCCAGCCGACGCGTTCTTCGTGGTCGACCGTGTGGTCGACGGGCGCGCCGTTGGTGTGGAGGCGAGTCTTGGCGGCCAGGGCGATCCGTATCCGCGACTGGTTGGTCTCCGCGGTCAGGCAGACGGATCCGTCCGACTCGACGTGGGTCGACTCTGGTTTCAGGTGCTGCGACGGGAGGTCCCGATAGCGAGGTACGCCGCTGTTGGTCACGGTCCCGTCGATGGCCGATTCGATCTCGAGGTGACCGTCGAAACCTTCGATCACGAACGTGGTCTCCATGGCAGCCACGTGGGCCAACTCCATGGACACCAGGCGGCGTTGGGTGAGCTGAAGGATTCGGCCGTCGCTGTCGACGTAGCGGGTGAAGCGGGTGAGGACCCCGCGTCGCAGGTCGAGGTCGAGGCGGTGCTCGACCATGTCGGCTGAGTGCTCGTCGATCCATGGCCCGGGTTCACCGTCGGCCACCCACCGGAACCGCAGCACGAGCGGGTTGGGGATGTTGACGATGCTCTCGTTCTCGACGATGCGGCCTTCGATCTCCGAGCTCAGTCGGTTGAACAGGCCAGCAACGTAGGTACCGGGGTAGTGGACGTCACCGGCGCTCGACTCGGGGAGCGCTCCCCGCATGGCCATGTATCCGTTGGCCAGGGTGCACAGCGCTTCGCGCAGGCCTTCCTGATCGGGCTCGAAGCCCTCGTAGGTCAGCGACCAGGGTTTCACGTCGTACCTCCCGTGCGTAGCGAACAACAGCCGTCGGAGTGTTTGTGGACCGACAGTTCGTCCAGATCATCGACCACCACATCGGCTCCTGCGTCCCAGAGCTGGTCGGGGGAGCCGGTGCGGTCGACGCCGATCACGGCCACGAAGCCACCGGCCCGCCCGGCGGCCACCCCGGACCGGGCATCTTCCACCACCGCAGTGCGGCCGGGGGCCACATCCAGACGGCTAGCGGCCTCGAGGAACAGGGCCGGGTCGGGTTTGCCGGCCAGGCCCAGGTCCCTGGCCTTCACCCCGTCGACGAGCACGTCGAAGGTATCGAGCAGGCCGGCTGCGTCGAGGACCAAACG
>JBDTBS010000264.1:0-10652 GCA_039924035.1 Aquihabitans sp.
CTCATCGACGGCTGGCCCGGTCCGGGGAAGCCACGGACGGCCAGCATCAACTGGTGCTGGTGGGGCGTGATGCCGGCATCTCGAGCCGCGTTCTCGGAGAAGGCAAGGAACTCACGCAGAGCGTGACGGAATTCGGCCAGCGAACGGAAGTCTCCGTCGGACAGCAGGTCGTCGGGGCTCACGTGATGCCAGCCAATCCGGGCGTGGGCGTCGGGGCCGGGGGCGCATCGCCTTCGCCTTCCTCGGATACGCCGAGACGGCGACGCTGGGTTTCGATGAGACCAACCCCTGAGGTGAGCAAGAGAGCCACCATTGCCGCGGTGAGCGTGGTCGGCAACATCACGAAACCGGCCATCTCGGTGACCACCAGGGTCGAGCCCAGCGGCGTCTTGGTCACCCCCACGTTGCAGGCCACCATGAGCCCGGTGACCAGCACCCAGACGTGACCGTTTCCGAGGTGTCCTTCTGCGGCCCGGCCGAGAGCGAACCCGACGAAGAACAGCGGGATGATGAAGCCACCACGCCAACCACACACCAGGGCCACGGCCGCGGCCACCAGCTTCACCCCTGCAGCCAGTAGCAGCGTGCCCACCATGAGCTTCGAGGTGGTCATGTCCTGCATCTGGTACTCACCGTTGGTGAGGGCAAAGGGGCTGATGGCCGCCAAAGCCGCCAGGAGCAGACCTCCCAGCAGGGGCCGCAACCCGACGGGCACCACCGACACCGCCCACCGCAGGGCAATGGCCAAGTACGTGAAGGCCACGGCCACCAGGGCACCCCCAACCCCGGCCAACACTCCGAGGAGCAGATCGGCCGGGACTGGAGTGGAGACGGAGGGGAAGGACCAGATCGGCTCCATGCCGAGCGCGCCGGTGGCCAAGGCAATGGCGTAGCCGCACAACGATCCGACCACTGCGGGCATGAGGGCCTCGTAGTACTCCATCCCCTTGCGATGCAGGATCTCGAGGGCGAACACAGCAGATCCGAGGGGGGCTCCGAACAGCACGGTGAAACCGGCGGCCATGCCGGTGATGGACAGCACCCGGATGTCGGTGGTGCTCAATCGGGCCCGCCGCCCGAGGATGGATCCGAGAGTACCGGTGGTGGTGACCAGGGGGGCCTCGGGCCCCAGCGTGCCTCCGGCGGCCACGCACAGCAGCGAGATCGGTATCAGCGACCTCAGACCACGAACATGCTTGTTGCCCCCGTTGACGTGGATGTTGTTCACCAGCAACTCGACGTCATCGGGTTTGCCCATCCAGTGGACGATGAGACCGACGGTGATCCCCACGGCGACCAGAATGATCAGGTGGGACATGGCTGACCACCGGTCGGGACCGAGCAGGTCGGTGAGCTCTCGGAGTGCGAGCATGTACACCGAGCCCACAACACCGCCGAACAGACCCACGATGAGGATCAGGACGCGCCCACGTCGAGCGGGCAGGGTTGGAAGCGATAACACGATTACATCGTAGAGCGATCTATTTTGGAATCCCAAGTCGAGAACGCGGGACATCGGTCACCGGAATCCATCGAACGGAACCGCCACCAGCGGTACCCTGGTCAGGTCTCGTCGAGTTCCTGGATGTAGACCACGATGTCGGCCACCTCTTCATCAGAGAGGAAGCGATACGTCGGCATCTGCGACGGATACCCCTCCACCTGCTCGGCCCTCGGGTCGGCGATGGCCCGGGTGAGGTAGGCGGTGTCGGCCATCACGGTGGAGCCATCGCTCAGCGTGCGCTCAGATCCGGCCAGGCCCTGCCAGGTGGGGCCCACGCTGGCGGCGCCATCGAGGGAATGACAGGAGGCGCATCGGTTGGTGGTGGCCAACTCGTAGCCCCGCTTGCCGGCATCGCTCAGATGCGATGGGGCCCCGCTGGAATCGCCGTCGCTGGAGCCGCAACCGACCCCGAACCCGGCAAGAGACGCGAGGGCCACCACTGCGATGATGGCCCGGAGCTTCACTCGGCGTCCGGTTCGCTCTCGGAGGCAACTACTTCGGCCTCGACGGGAACATCACCCTCGGCGGAAGCCTCGGCCCCGCCTGGTGCCTGATCGCCCACCTGGTTCTCCGGGTACTTGACGTACATGTTCTCGATGATGCCCAACAACCCGTCGGTGTCGTAGCCCTTCTCGAGATCGACGGTGACGATGTTGCCGTGAACATGCACGCCATCGACCCCACCCCGGGCGAAAATACGCCGAGCCAGCACATCGGGAGGACGTTCGCCCCAGACCTCTTCTTCGACCCGGTAGCGCTCGTGGCCCATTCCGGTCAGCAGCCGGTCGGTCGTGAAACGGACCACCCCCGGCCTAGAAGACGGATTTTCTATGACGACTACCGGCTCACCCATGGTGGACCGAGCATAGTCAGCGGCCCTCGGCGGACCCACCCGTGGGCCACCACCGCCGTCGACAGACGGGGCCGCGACGACTTCGACGAGCGGGGCCGCCGTCACGGTTCGACGGCCACGTCCTTGCAGGTGGCCGGAGCGGTGACCGGGTTGCAGCGGGCCGGGAAGCCGCCGGGTAGCACCACCTCGTAGTCGGTTCCGTACTGCTCCTTGGCCGAATCGGGTGCCGGGTAGTCGGTTCCCACCCACTGGGCGCCGCTGGCGAGGGCAGCTTCTCGTCGGGTGGTGTCGCCGGTGCGGCCCTCTTCGTTGGGCGAGTCGGCCCGGGTGCGCACGATGTATCCGAGCTCGACGAGCTCGCGGATGCGTTCCTCGTTGCCCACCGGGTTGTCGACGTTCATGAACGAAGCATCGGACTGACCGGGCTCGGCATTGGTGAACATCACCCGTCCGACCAGGTTCTCGTAGCGATCGAGGTACAGCGTCCGGTAGGGCTCGCCGTTTCCGATCACGAACATGACCTTGCCCCGGCTCTCGCCGAGGGTGGGCCAACCGTCCTCGAGAATGGCCCCTTCGAGGGTCATCCTCGATCCACGCACGTCGTCGGGGGTGATGACCTGGTCTCGGTCGAACACCGAAAGGATCTCGGCATCGAGCAGATCCATGTTGGGGCCTGTCCACCGCTCGGGCTTGACCTGGTCCTCCACCGGGAATATCAGCGGGCCGTCCTTGAACTGGATCTGGATGGCCACCGGCACGTGACCAGGGTTGGCATCGGACCATTCCCGCACCTCGGCGAGGCAGCTGACCACCGTGGGGCACACCGTCCGGTAGTCGACGTCCTGTTCATGCATCACCTTGGAACCGGGCTCGGCCATCTCCGGCATCTCTTCGATGTACGGGTCGAGGCCGGCCCGAGTGCGCAGGTCTGGGGTGGCGTAGGTACCACCGGTCTTGTCCACGAAGATGTCGAGCTCGATCTGACGGATCTGCTGACGTCCGAGCTGCACACCAAGGGACTGGTGGGTGTAGCCCCGCTCGTCGGCCGCGGCCTGGTCCATAGCGGCCAGCAGCGCCAGCTCGGCGGGGTCGGGGGCCACGTGGAAGCTGTTGTGGGTACCGAGGACCTGGATCTCGTTGAGGCGCAGGTCGTCGTCGGGACGGATCGGGGCCTCGGTGGTGGTGGTCGTCGACTCGGGCGTGACCGGGCGACCTTCGGGTCCGCCATCGGACCCACCGCAGGCCGCCAGGACGAGGCCGGCGATCACTGTTGCCGTAGCGAGTATTCGTCGAGTGGGAACGTCATGGCTGGTCACCGCCGCAGTATCCCAGCTACTGGTGGCTCGATGCGCCTACAGCGGAGGGAGACCCCACCGAGGGTTCACGGTCGAGCGAACGCCAGGCCCAAGCCGAGGCAGCCACCGAGGCCACCGCGAGCACGGTGTGGACGGCTTTGAACGGGATGCCCCAGTCGCCGGCCAGGATCATGGGCAGGCGGATGGCCCAGTAGATACCGGTGCCTCCAGCAAAGGCCTTCACCAGGCGGTTGAAACCTCGACTACCACCTGCGCCCCGAAGTTGCAGGACCAGGATCACCAGCGCAGCGGCCACGAACAGGGTGATCGGCGTGGACCACACCAGCTTCTCGGCCACGGTGTCCTCCTGGTTGGTCCAGGCCAGCCAGATGCGATTGCCCCAGATCAACAGGGTGACCACGGCGAACGCCGACACCGGATAGGGGCGGAAGCGCTCCAGGCGACTCATGGTCCCGACGGTATCGGCTGTCACCGGGACCTGGACCATCGCCAACGACAGGCGGAGGACGACCCTGACCGATACCTGTGTGGGGCGAGGGTGATGACGACGTCGCCCGGGCATCGACCTCGGCATGGTCGCCCCCACAATCGCCGCTCACGGCATGCCCGAGACCCGGGCCTACCTACCCCGCATGTACCGGGGGAGGTGGTGGCCCAAGCACGAGGGGCTCACCGGGTTCGTGGTCGACATGCAACTGAACCGTCCCACCGGACCAGCCGGTCAGGAAGAACCGAAGAGGGTGCCCTGGGGCCCAGGTCGGATGTAGCGGCGGGCCCCGGTCCAGGGGATGTCGTCCATCCACGACCAACTACGCCGGTGGATGGCTGACGGCCCGATTCCCCGCAACGCCTGCTGGTGACGGGGGCACGGGTAGCCCTTGTTCCAGGCAAAGTCATAGGCCGGGAAGTTCTGGTCCTCGTCGGCCATCATGCGGTCGCGGGTGACCTTGGCCAGGATCGATGCCGTCGCGATGGACAGGCAGGTGGCATCGCCCTTCACGATCATCTTGGTGTTACCGCCACCGATGAAGTCCCACTTGCCGTCGATGAGGATGTGGTCGGGGCTGACGCCGAGACCGTCTATGGCCCGCCGGGCAGCCAGGCGTTGCGCATCGGACATACCCAGTTCGTCGCACTCCTGAGCCGACGCATGGCCGATGGCCCAGAAGGTGCACCATTCGGTAAGCCGCCTGAAGAGAGCTTCGCGTTCGCGACCGGTGAGCATCTTCGAGTCGCGGACCTTGTTGATCCGTCTGTCTTGGGGCAGGACCACGGCCCCGATGGTGAGAGGCCCAGCCCACGCCCCTCGGCCGACCTCGTCGATGCCGACCACGATCTCGTGGCCCTCGCTCCACAGTTCACGCTCGGCGGCCAAGCCGGGCGATGCACGCTTGAGCGCCTTGCGCAGCGGTGGAGCGGTGGAGGCAGCCATCGCCCGGTCACGCTACTGCCGGCGACCCGACCCGTACCCTCGCTCACCGACCCACGGGCCGGGAACGTTGGGTACGGTGCCACGATCGCCGTCGAGGCCAGCCGGTCCCGACCATCAGACCATCAGGGGAACCGTCCGATGAGCACTGCTCACCCGTCCACCTCCGAACCCGTCTCGCCGATCTCGTTGCCGAGCCGACGGGCCTTCTTGGCCGGGGCGCTGGCCTCGGCCGGGGCCGCGTTCCTGCACCCGCTTCCCCTGTCGGCGGCCCGCCGACGGGCCGCCGCGCTCCCTGTCGGACCGCTGTTCCCGCTGGGTGTCGCCTCGGGCGACCCCACCGCCACCGGCATGATCCTGTGGACCCGGCTCATCACCCCCGACCCCGGAAGTCCGCTACCCGGGGCCGATGTGGCCGTCGACTGGGAAGTGGCCACCGACGAGGCCTTCCTCGACGTGGTGGCTTCCGGTACGGCACCAGCAGTGGCGGCGTTGGCCCATTCGGTCCACGTCGACGTGGACGGTCTCGATCCCGCCACCTGGTATTGGTACCGGTTCTCCGCCGACGGCCGGAGTAGTGCGGTGGGACGGACCCGAACCTTCCCCGGCACCGGGTCCACCCCCGACGAGGTGCGGTTCGCCATCGCCAGCTGTCAGAACTGGTCCGACGGCTACTACACCGCGTACGCGGCCATGGCTGCCGACGACCTGGAGCTCGTGGTGTTCCTAGGCGACTACATCTACGAATCGAGCGCCAACCGGCCGCCCCGCCCGATCTCGCTACCGCTATCCAAGGACCTGCCCACCTACCGAGCCCGCTACGAGCTCTACAAGAGCGATCCGAACCTCCAGGCCGCTCACCACCGCTTCCCGTGGATCCTCACCGTCGACGACCACGAGGTGGCCAACAACGGGATCGGCGACATCGGGCAAGATGGCCGCGACGAGGGCGACCCCGCGGCCGTGGCCGCCTACTTGACTCGACGGGCCGACGCCTACCAGGTGTGGTTCGAGCATCAACCGGTGCGACTCCCGGCTCCGGCCGGTCCCCACTGGACCATCCACCGGGTCGTGGAGCACTCCGACCTCCTGCGGTTCTTCGTGCTCGACGGCCGGCAGTACCGATCCGGCTATCCCGAGGGCGAGTCGCAGGGGCCCGACACCCCCAAGCGGTTCGACGAGGCCCAGACCATGTTGGGCACCGCCCAGGAGAGCTGGCTCGACCAAGCCTTGTCGACCGCATCATCACGATGGAACGCGGTGGCCCAGCAGACCGTGATGACGGCCATGCCCATCCCCCTCGGGGAGTCGACCTTCTACAACTTCGACCAGTGGGACGGTTACGTGGCGGCCCGCAACCGTCTGCTGCGGTCGCTCGTTCGTCACCGGGTTCGCAACCCGATGATCCTCTCCGGCGACATCCACATGGCCGCGGCTGCCGCCGTACGGCTCGACTTCGACACCTCCGATGCCCCCGACGTGGCCCACGAGATCGTGGCCACCTCGATCTCCAGTCGCTTCGACCCGACCCTGCTGACCATCGTGCAACCAGCACTCGCCAAGATCCCGTGGGCCCGATACGCCAACGCCGATCAGCGGGGCTACACCCGCATCACCGTCACCGCAGAGGAGTGGCGCAGCGAGTTCCAGGTGGTGGCCGTGGACGTCCCCGAAGCACCGGCAGCCACCGACTACGTCGACGTCATCGCCGATCGGGAACCGGTCGACATCCCCACCACACCGATTCCCCCGACGACATCGACCCCACCGCTCGGCGAGCCCGAGGCCGTGAACACAGCTCCAGGGGCTACTCCCGTATCGGGGGCTGCGGCCTACACCGGTTGATCAGGCTGGCCCGGGCGGCCGATGAAGAGGATGTGGGCCAGGTCGGAAAGAATGCTGGTGGGGATGCTCGGGTCGAGCATCCGCGAGAAGGCCAGGCCCGAACCGAGCGACACCAGGATCGAGGCCACCTCCCGAGAAGGCAGGGGTAGGTCTACGGAGAAGCGCTGGGCTTCCGCTTCGACCATCCCGGCGGTGAAGTCGATGATCATCTGCTCTCGCTCGGCCAACTGAGCCTGGATCTGCGGGCGATCTCGGGTGGCACTGGAGAACTCCAATATCAAGACGCCCCACGCCTCGTGGCCCACCATCTCCTCCCACCACGAGGTGAAGGCCTGCACTCGGGCATCGAGAGTCTCGGGGGCCGCCAACAACGCCGCTTGGAGGTATTCGAGGCGGTGGGCGAAGTGACGGTCGAGGACAGCGAGCGTCAGATCTTCCTTGCCCTCGAAGTTGGAGTAGACGGCTCCCTTCGAAAAGCCAGCGAGCTCGGCGATCCGTTCGAGGGTGGCTGCCCGGTAGCCCCCTTCGATCAGGACCTCGGCAGCGACCTCGAGAAGTCGTTCGCGAGTTTGAGCTTGGCGGTCACGACGGGTTGGGGCGGCCTCCATGGAATACCCAGGGTATCGCGCCACCGGAACGTGGCGAGCCGGAGGGTTTGCCGGCCGGTCCCGACGAGAGGTTCCCCGGCGCTGGCCGCACACGCCTCTAGCATCGCCATGATGAGCGATCCGGACGAGACCACCGATGCCGCTCACCTCATGGTGGTGGGGACGAAGGTAGATGTTCGTACCGGCTTCGACGGCCACTGGTCCAACGGCTTCGTGGTGGCCGATCATCACGATGGCGGCTACCGCATCAGGCGACGCAGCGACAACACCGTCTTGCCGGCGGTGTTCGATGCCGACCAGGTGCGTCGGGAGCGACGCAACTCGATGTGGTGGTACTGACGGGGGCTACCGCCCTCAGGTCTCAGCTCTTGTCGGAGCCCACGCCGCCGCCCATGGCGGCGATGAAATCGTCGACCTCCATGGCTGTCACCGTGAGCGGCTTGAGGGTTCCCCGGGCCGCCAGGGTGGTGGCCACCTTGGCCATGGTGAGCTCGTCTGGGGCCTCGAGCACGGTGAGAAAGTCGTAGGGGCCGAGCAGCGCCCACTGGTGCAGCACCTGCACGCCCATGGATTCCACGTCGGCGTTGACCTCCCGCAGTCGATCGGGGTTGTCCCGGAGGCGGGCATGCCCGTCGGGACCCAGGGTCGACAACATCACGAACTTGGCCATGGGTGAACCCTACGCGGTGCCAGGCCGCCGCTCTTCGAAGACCGTGACCGCGGCTGTCGGGTCGGCCCAACGGGTCACGGAGCCGCCGATACGGTGGGCCCATGGCCCGCCAGGTGAACATCGTCCCCCACACCCACTGGGATCGTGAGTGGTACAAGCCCTATCCGGTGTTCCGCATGCAACTCGTCGAACTGCTCGATCTGCTGCTCCCCCAGTTGAAGTCAGACCACAGCTATGCCCACTTCCAGCTCGATGGGCAGATGGCCGTGGTCGACGACTACCTCGAGATCCGACCCGAACGTCGGGGTGACCTGGTCGACCTGGCCCGTCACGGTCGGCTCACCATGGGCCCTTGGTACACGTTGCCCGACGAGTTCTTGGTGTCGGGTGAGACCCACGTGCGCAACCTTCGCCTCGGAATGGCCCAGGCCGAGGAGTTCGGGGGAGCCATGCCGGTGGGCTACCTACCCGACATGTTCGGCCACGTGGCCCAGATGCCCCAGATCCTGCGGGGCTTCGGGTTCACCGATGCGGTGGTGTGGCGGGGCGTGCCCTCAGCCATCGTCACCCCCGCATTCGACTGGGTGGCACCCGACGGGTCGATGGTCAGAGCCGAGTACCTGTCCGACGGCTACAGCAACGGAGCCCGCCTCCCCCAGGACGGACGTGAGCTGGTGGCCCAGGTGGATGCCTTCGTGGCCGCCCAGGGCTCCCTGGTCGGCGACCCGCTGCTCTGGATGAACGGCACCGACCACCAGCTGCCGCAGTCCCATCTCGGGCGGGTGGTGGCTGATGCCAACGGTCAACAGGACGAGTACACGTTCACCGTCACCTCGCTACCTCAGCACCTGGCTGGCGGGCCTCGTGCCGACCTCCCCCGCTGGTCCGGTGAGCTGCGCTCAGGAGCCCGTTCGAACCTCCTGATGGGCGTGGCTTCGTGCCGGGTCGACGTGAAGCAGGCCGCGGCCCGCGCCGAACGGTGGTTGGAGCGAGTGGCCGAGCCGTTGGCTGCCATCTGGCAGACCCCAGAAGCCTGGCCCGGCGCCTTCCTCGACGTTGCTTGGAAGGATGTGATCCGCAACGCGGCCCACGACTCGATCTGCGGATGTTCAGCCGATGAGGTCAACGATGCCGTGCTACATCGCTACGCCGAGTCCACTCGCGTGGCCGAAGCCATCGCCGACCGGGCCCTGGTTCGGGCCTTGGCTCAGTCCGGACAGCCGATCATCGCTGTCAACCCCACAGCCCGTCCCCGGGCCTTCACCGCCAAGGTGGTGCTACCCGGTGAGACCTCTCCCCCACACTCCCAACAACTGTCGCATCGTCCGGCTCGGTTCCGAGCCCAGACGGTGAGCCGCGCCGCGGCGGTGTCGGTTGTCCTGCGAGCCGGGCTGGAAGACCCGAAGGTGAGCCGGGTCGATCTGGCCGAAGCCACCGACGGGTCGGGCGACTGGATCGCAACGGTGCATGCCGACCGACAGCCGAAGACCATCGATCCGACCGCGCTGCGCGAACAGTTGGAAGCCTTGGCCGCCGAGGACCCCGAGGGCTCTGTCCATCTGGAGGTTCAGCGGGTCGATCCCTCACAGGAGGTGCTTTTCCGTTCTGCGCCAGTGCCCGGTTTCGGCTGGCGGGGTCTGGCTCCAGCACCGCTCGGCGATCATGCCGTGCGCCCTGCGGGGGCCGGCCTGACGAACGGCATCGTCACCATCGAAGCCGACCAGACCGACGGAACCTTCGCGGTCAACGGTCTCTCGGGGTTCGGTCGCCTCGTCGACGACGGCGATGCCGGCGACACCTACAACTGGTCGCCCCCAGGTGGCGACCGAGTCATACACCGGCCGACGCACGTCGATGTGCTCCTCTCCGAAGCCGGTCCCATCCGGGGTCGGATCGATATCGTCCGCCACTACATCTGGCCCGAGCGGGTGGCCGACGACCATCGCGTGGGTGAGGTGGAGGTCGTGATCACCACCGTGGTGGAGATCCATGCCGGCGAAGACCTGGTCCGAGTGTCGATCGAGTTCGACAACGTCGCCGCCGACCATCGACTGCGGGTTCACCTGCCCCTGCCCGAGCCCGCTGATCACTCCGTGGCCGAGTGCGCGTTCGGCACGGTCCGCCGCGGCCTCGAGGCCGAAGGCGGGCCCAACGAGATCGGGCTCCCGACCTTCCCGAGTCGCCGCTTCGTGTCAGCCGGCGGCCTGCTCGTGGCCCACGACGGGCTCACCGAGTACGAGTTGGTCGACATTCAAGGTGGCAGCAGCGAGGCTCGGGCTCGCGAACTGGCCATCACCGTCATTCGTTCCGTGGGCATATTGTCCCAGGCCCCGATGACGATGCGGGCACTACCCGCCGGCCCGTCCACCCCTACGCCAGCAGCCCAGATGCCCGGCAACCACCGAGTCGACCTGGCCCTCCACCTCG
>JBDTBS010000265.1:0-8113 GCA_039924035.1 Aquihabitans sp.
CGGCGGTGATCTCCAGCTTGTCGAGCAGGGCCAGGGTGGCGGCCGGATAGGGGGCCACTTCAGCGCTCACGTAGTGGGGCACTTGGGCCCACAGGCCCACGGCCGGGATGGACCGCTCCATGCACTCGTATTCGATGGCGGCCTGCACCCCGGCGGGCACGTCGAGTGACCCCCGCAGCAGCCCGCTGACCGCAGCCAGCTCATCGGTGCTGGCCGTGACCGACATGGTCACCGGGCGAGTGTGGGGGACCGTGGCCGGATAGGCACCCAGCCCCACCACCAATCGGGTATCGAACGATTCGATCAGGTCGAGGGTCTCGGTCACGAACGACCGCCACAGGTGGTCGGGCTCGGCCCCGAGCAGCAGCAGGAAGTCGTTGCCGTCCTCGTCGGTGCCACCGCGCAACTCCATGCCCGGCCACGACAGACCGGTGTTCACGCCGTCGACCAGATGCAGGATCGGGCGGCGGGCCCGGTGGTCGAGCAGTTGGTTGGCATCGAAGGTGGCGATTGGGTACGTATCGGTCTCGCTGAGGATCGTCTGGGCCGCATTCCCGGCTGCGTAGCCGGCATCGATCCAACCCTCGAGCACCATGATCAGCACCGGTGATTCGAGTGACGGACGGTCGTGCAGTTCGTAGAGCGCCATTTCAGCGTCCTCCTCGGTTGAGAGCGTCGACCGACATCTGGCCGAGCTTGGTGACCAGGTCACCGAAGGACTCGGCGTCGGCCCCATCGTTGCCCATGGCCCCGGCCTTGTAGCGGGTATAGACACCTTCGAGGATGCAGGCCAGCTTCCAGTAACCGAAGGCCATGTAGTAGTCGAGGTTGGCCACGGGGCGGCCGCTGGCCTCTTCATAGGCGGCCACCAACTCGGCCCGCGATGCGAACCCGTCGAGCTTGGTGGCCGAACCGGGAAGCGCCCCGTAGGGATCGTCGGGCTCAGTCCAATAGACCATGAGCAGACCGAGGTCGGCCATGGGATCACCCAGCGTGCACAGTTCCCAGTCGAGCACGGCGATCACTTCGCCGGTGTCGTCGATCATGCAATTGTCGAGCCGATAGTCGCCGTGGACGATCGTGGCCGGGCCTTGCTCAGGGATGCCTTCGGACAGGCGCTGGAAGGCTTCGGACACCACCGGGACCTCACGGGTGCGGGCCTTCTCGAACTGGCCATCCCACCGCTTGAGCTGGCGGGCGATGTAACCCTCCTTGCGGCCCAAGTCACCGAGCCCGACAGCATCAGGATCAACGGCATGGATCCGAGCCAACGTCTCGGCCAACGACATACCGGCCCGACGCCGGACCGCAATAGGAACGTCAGCAGCAGCCTTCTCGTCACGCAGCACGAGGCCGTCGACGTAGGCCATCACGTAGAACGGAGCCCCGTTGACCTCCTCGTCGGTGCACAACCCGATGGTGGGGGCAACCGGGACATCGGTAGCGGCCAAGGCCGTGATGATGCGGTGCTCGCGGCCCATGTCGTGGGCCGTGGCCAACACGTGGCCCTTCGGCGGCCGTCGAAGCACCCAGTTGCCTTCGGCCTGGTCACGGACCCTGAAAGTCAGGTTGGAGCGGCCCCCGGCGATGAGGTCGAACGACAAAGGTGGCGACACCGGGGCGGTGTGTTCGACGAACCAGGCGGTGACCCGATCGACGTCGACGCCAGGGGGCGGGGCGGAGTCGTTCATGCCCCGCACCGTACTGCCACCGTGAGGGGCCATCGGAGGGCGCCGATAACGTGCCCGCATGGCCACCTACACCGATGTCACCGATGCCACCGCCGAAGCAGAGATCCTCCGCCGCTCTGATGAGGTACCCGTGGTGGTCGATCTGTGGGCCCCGTGGTGCCAGCCCTGCCTCACGCTCGGACCGATCATCGAGAAGGTCATTGCCGAGACAAACGGCGAGGTGGCGATGGTGAAGGTCAACATCGACGAGAACCCTCAGCTGGCCCAGATGTTCCAAGTTCAGAGCATCCCCGCCGTACACGCGGTGCGCGGCGGTCAGGTGACCGCCAGCTTCGTGGGGGCCCAACCCGAAGCCAAGGTCCGCGAGTTCGTCGACGCCCTACGACCCAGCGATGCCGAAAAGCAGATGGCCGCCCAGCTCGAAGCCGGTGACGAGGCCTCCCTGCTCCAGGTGCTCGAGGCCCAACCCGACCACGCCGGAGCGATCATCGCCCTGGCCGAGATCTACGTGCACGCCGGTCGCGCCGACGAAGCCCTGGCCCTGCTGGCCAAGATCCCCGAGACGCCCGAGACCCGAACGGTGGCGGCCATGGCCCGCACCGGCATTGAAAGTGCTGCGGCCGACAACCCAGCTCTCGAGGGCATCGAAGACAAGCTCGACGAACTGCTCACCCGGGTGAAAGGCGACGACGACGCCCGCCAGGAGTTCGTCGACCTCCTCGAGGTGCTCGGCCCCAACCACCCCCGTACCGCCGATTACCGCAAGGCCCTCAGCCGCCAGCTGTTCTAGATCCCGATACCGAGGTGGCGGCGGGATCGCCACTCCGCAGAGATCTCAGCGGGGATGCGCCGGTAGGCAGCCTGATGCGGGTAGCCCCTCAGGCGCCACAACAGGTATCCGCCCAGGTAGCCCCGCAAGAACCCGACCACGCCTTGTTCCCGCCACTGGCGGACGTGTTCCAGCTCGTGGGCCATGAGGCGGGTGGAGTCGGCGTGACGGGTACGCACGATCACCAGCGACCCGAGCGTCCACGCCGCCGCCCCCGGCGGCACCGGGCCACCCACCCACACCCGGTAGCCCGGTCGACGCTCGATCCGTCCCCACACCCCGCACAGCCTTGCCGAGTGGGTGACACCAGGCGGGGACCCAGGTACCCTGACCGTCGGCCTTCCCTTCCTGTTCGCTCTCGCGCCTGGAGGGGCCATGGCCCACCCGTATCCCTCGTCGGACCCCACCGACGACGACCCATCTGCCTGGCGGCCATCAGCCCCGGCCACGCTGGCCGACCGCGTCGACCACCTCCGGGCCCACCTGTCGGCATCCCCGCTGCGGTCACTCGGACTGGTAGCTGTCCTGGTGCTGGCTGCTGGAGTGGCCTGGTGGTTGCTGCGGCCGCCACCGCCTCCGATCGAGTCAGCCCTGCCCCTGGCCACGGGGGCCGCGCCCTCCGCTGACGGGGCCGAGGCTGTTGCCCAAACCGTGTCCACCACCACCGGGGAACCCGTCGAGCTAGTGGTGCAATCGGCTGGAGCGGTGTCGTCGCCCGGCGTGTACCGGCTGGCCCCCGGGGCCCGGGTCGATGATCTGGTGACAGCCTCTGGTGGGCTGGTCGCCGACGCTGATGTCGACCGGGTCAACCTGGCTGCCCCTGTCGGCGACGGCGAGCGGGTGTGGTTTCCGCTCCAAGGCGACGAGGAACCACCGGTGGTGGTGGCCGGCGGGGGAGGAGGACCAGGCCCCGGTCCTGGTGCCACCCCCGGACCCGACGCACCTCCGGCCATGGTGAACCTCAACACCGCCACCGCCGCTGAGCTCGACACCCTGCCCGGCGTGGGGCCGTCGACGGCATCGGCCATCCTCGCTCACCGCGAAGAACATGGGCCGTTCGCGGCCGTCGACGATCTCCTGGAGGTGCGGGGGATCGGCGATGCCAAGCTCGAACAGATCCGTCCCCTGGCCACGGTGTGACCGCCCTTTCGAACCCCGACCCGCTCATCCCCGATGCCATAGATGGTGGGGGCCGTCCGCTCACCGATCGCGGGGCCGTGGTCCTGGCCGCAGCTGTGGTGCTCGGGGCCTGGTGGCATAAGCCCGTCCCCCTGATCGTCGGCGTGATGGTCGGTCTCGTAGCGGCGGTCCTTCGGCGGCCTACCGTTTTGGTGCTGGGGGCCTTCTTGGTGGCATCCACGCTCGGAACCCGTTCCTTCGAGGGCATCACCGCGGCCGAGCCAGGTTCCTACTCGGGCCCCGTCACCTTGCTGAGCGACCCCAAGGAGACCCCGTACGGCGTGCGGGTCGACGTGCGGGCGGGAAACAAACGCTTCGAGCTGAACGCCAGCCAGAGCGCGGCCGGAGCTGTTGGACGGTCGTTGGCCGGGGAACGGCTCTCGGTGGAAGGGCGTCTTCGAACCCGGCCCGACGACATGCCCTGGCTGATCCCCAGGCACGTTGTCGGTCGCTTGACGGTCAGTAGTGCCGAACGACTCGACGGCGGCTCGGCCCCGTGGCGAGCCGCCAACCGATTCCGTCGATTGCTAGGACGAGGTGCCGAGGTGATGGACGAACCGGCCCGGTCGCTGTACGGCGGCTTCGTGCTCGGTGACGACCGGGGTCAGACCCCCGAACTGATCGACGACTTCCGAGGGGCCGGGCTCACCCACCTTCTGGTGGTGTCGGGACAGAACGTGGCCTTCCTGCTGGTGTTGGCCGGGCCGCTGATCCGCCGGCAGGGCCTGGCTGGTCGGTGGCTGGTGACCATCTGGATCATCGGGGCCTTTGCCGTCCTCACCCGCTTCGAACCGTCGGTGCTGCGGGCCTCGGCCATGGCTGCCATAGCGGTGACGGCCACCGTGGCCGGACGTCCGTCGAGCACGCTGCGCAACCTGTCATTGGCGGTAGCTGTTCTGGTGCTCATCGATCCGCTGCTGGTGTGGTCGGTGGCCTTCCAGTTGTCGACGGCGGCATCGGCAGGCATCGCCGTACTCGGACCCCGCATCGCCGGCGCGCTACGGGGACCCCGATGGTGGAGGGAGGCGCTGGGGGTGACCCTGGCTGCCCAACTGGGGGTGGCCCCGGTGCTGGTTCCCCGCTTCGGCGGGCTACCGGTGGTGTCGGTGGTGGCCAACCTGCTGGCCGTGCCGGTAGCGGGACTGGTCACGACCTGGGGCCTGCCCGCTGGTGTGGTGGCCGGGATCTTCGGCTCGCCAGTGGCCGCGTGGGTCCACCTGCCCACCCGGTTCATGATCGGTTGGGTGGCCGGCGTGGCCCGAGTCTCGTCGGCCCTTCCGTTGGGTGAGGTGGGGACTCGGGAACTGGTGGTGATCGTGGCCGCGGCTTGGGTGGCCGCCACCGTGCACCGCCATCGGCCCGAACGACGAGCGATCGTGGCCATGCTGCTATCGGTGGCCGTGCTGGCGGCGCTCACCCCGGCCCTGGCCCTGCGTTCCCCACCTGCTGACGTGGTCTTGGCCGGCGGATCTCGGATCCAACGACGCCAAGGCGCCACCCTCCTGATCCTGGATGCCAGCAGCAGCCCGACCCCGCTGCTCCAGGATCTGCGACGGGCGGGGGTGCGCCGAATCGACGTCGTCCACGCCACCACCGAGCCCCGGCCCGAAGTGATGCGAGCCTTGCGCCACCGCTGGCCCGTGGGGCCTGTGATCGTCACCCCCGTCGACCGGTAGGGTCGGCGCCCGTGGAAGTCGTCGAGATCAAGGTCGAACGGGGGAGCAGCGTGGTACCGGCATTGGTCATTCCCGACGCGGCCACCGTCGACGTCACCATCGTGGATGTGGTCGACCCGGCCACGGCCATCGATGCGGACGGGTGGGAGATCGGGGCGCTGTCTGTGTTGCTGGCGGCCGGAGTCGAGACCGTGAACGGCATAGACGAGCGGCGCATTGCCCGGGTCCGGGCCGTGCTGGCGGCACTGGAAGCAGCCCGATGACCACGCCGGTGTACCTGGTGAAGGGCAGCGACGATGTCCTGCGGGGCGAGGCTCTCACCAAACTGCTCGACGAGGTCGTCGGCGACGGAGACCGTTCGCTCATGGTCGACGAGTTCGACCTCGACTACGTCAAGCTCGGAGCGGCCATCGACGCGGCCCAGACCCCGCCCTTCCTCACCGACACCCGGGTAGTGGTGGTCCGCCGCTTCGGACGCTTCTCCAAGACCGAACAGGTGGCCGGTCTCATCGAATACCTGGCCGATCCGCTACCCACCAGCACCGTGGTGCTCGTGTGGGAGAAGTCGGTGTCGTCCAACGAGGCCGGCGAAGCAGCCTCTACCTCTCCGCGTACGCCGCCCGCTCTGACCAAAGCTGTGAAGGCCGCCAGCGGCGACGTGCTCGACACCGATGCTCCCTCGGGTCGAAGCCGGGCCCCCTGGGTGGCCGATCAACTGCGCACCGCCGGACTCGACGTGGACCCCAAGGCGCAGGACCTGATCGTGGCCATGCTGGGCGAAGATGCCGGGGCGCTGGTGGGTCTGATCGAACGGCTGCGCCCGTCGTTCCCGCCGGGTACCCGACTGCGCAACGAAGACATCGAACCGTTCCTCGGTCCCGCTGGTGGCGTGCCGCCGTGGGACCTCACCGATGCCATAGACAGCGGCAACGTGAGCGACGCGCTCGACAAGCTCCAGCGCATGATGGTGGGCGGCGACCGTCACCCCCTGGCCATCATGGCCACCCTTCAGTCGCACTTCACCCGCATGATGCGTCTCGACGGGGCCGGAGCCCGCAACGACAAAGAGGCGGCAGTGGTGCTCGGCCTCAAGGGCTCGACGTTCCCGGCCAAGAAGTCGCTCAACCAACTCCAGCGCCTCGGTCGGGTCAAGGTACGCCGAGCCGTTGCCCTACTGGCCGAAGCCGACCGGGACCTGAGAGGTCAGCGGGCCTGGCCCGGCAACCTGGTGATGGAGGTCCTGGTGGCCCGTCTCACCACCCTCTCTCGCCGCTAGTGAGCCGAAAACGTCGAAATGGCGTAGATTCTGGCTGCATGGCAGCCAAAATCTACGCCATTTCGCTTAGTTCTGGGTGCGGGGCGGGTTAGGCCCCGCGGTTTCAGGCTGCGGCGGTGGCGGCGTTTATGCGCTTGGCCAGGCGGGACTTGCGCCGGGCAGCGGCATTCTTGTGGATGACGCCCTTGTTGGCGGCCTTGTCGATGCGCTTCATGGCGATGGCCGTGGAGGCCTCGACATTCTCGGCGCCCGACTCGGCAGCCGACGCAGCGGCCTTTACGCGGGTACGCAGCTCGGAACGAACGGCCTTGTTGGCAAGGCGAAGTTTCTCGTTCTGGCGATTGCGCTTGATCTGGCTCTTGATGTTGGCCACGGTGCTCAGTGCTCCATGCAGGTCGTTGGAAAGCTGTTGAAACCTACTCCCCAAAGCCCTCGCTTGTCACAACGAGCGTTCGGTGACCTGCCAGTAGGGACGGCAGCGGGTCGGATTGGTAGCGTCGACGAACCACCCCGGCGCGCCCGCGCCCCGTCCCCGAGGCTCCATGGACCTTTCCAAGATCCGGTCGCTCAGCGTCATCGCCCACATCGACCACGGCAAGACCACCTTGAGCGACCGCATCCTCGAGGTCACCGGCGCGGTCAGCGACCGCGAGATGCGGTCCCAGTTCCTCGACAACATGGACATCGAGCGGGAACGGGGCATCACCATCAAGCTCCAGTCTGTGCGCGTCGACTGGAAGGGCCACGTGCTCAACCTGATCGACACTCCCGGCCACGTCGACTTCGGCTACGAGGTGAGCCGGTCCCTGGCCGCCTGCGAAGGCGTCATCTTGCTGGTCGACGCGGCACAGGGCATCGAAGCCCAGACGTTGGCCAACTGCTACCTGGCCCTCGAGAACGATCTCGAGATCGTGGCCTGCCTCAACAAGATCGACCTTCCTGCCGCCGACCCCGACCTCTACGCCGCGGAGATCGAGAGCGTCCTCGGCATCCCGGCCAACGAGATCCTGCGCATCAGCGCCAAGTCCGGTGCTGGAGTCCCCGAACTGCTCGATGCCGTCGTCGAGCGCATCCCGGCTCCCACCGGCGATCCCGACGACCCGTTGCAGGCCCTGATCTTCGACTCCCACTTCGACCAGTACCACGGCGTCGTGTCGTCGGTGCGGGTCATGACCGGCACGCTGCGCACCGGCGACAAGCTGCGCTTCATGCAGGCCAACGCCTCCTACGATGCCGACGAGGTCGGGGTGCGCAACCCGGTGCCCACCCCGGTCGACTCCCTCGGCCCCGGCGAGACCGGCTACCTCATCGCCGGCATCAAGGACGTGGCCGAAGCCCGTTCCGGTGAGACCGTCACCACCTACCGCAACCCCGCCACCGAGCCGCTCGACGGCTACCGGGATCCCAAGCCCATGGTGTTCTGCGGCATCTATCCCATCGACGGCGACCAGTTCCCCGACCT
>JBDTBS010000266.1:0-21932 GCA_039924035.1 Aquihabitans sp.
TGGGAACCCGGGCCTACGACATCACCCGCTACCAGCCCGTGCTGTACCTGGCCCCCACCTTCGATGAGATGGTCGACCGCCTCGGCGCCTTCTTCGACAGCTACGACGACGACACCCCCACCCGCCTCGCGCAGGAGCAAGCCTGATGACCACCACCGCCCCCATCCCCACCCCCAACGCACGGGCCGATGCCCCCGCCCAGCGCCTCGGAGGCTGGGACTCCATCGAGTTCTGGGTCGGCAATGCCCGCACCACTGCCGGGTTCCTCATCTCATCGTTCGGATTCCACTGCACCGGGTATGCCGGACCAGAGACGGGCATCCGGGACCGAACCAGCTACGTGCTGGAGCAGGGTTCGCTGCGGTTCGTCATCACCGGTTCGCTGCACGCCGACTCGCCCATCACCGCCCACGTGGCCGCCCACGGTGACGGCGTCCACGACCTGGCCTGGCTGGTCGACGATGCCCCCGCGGCCTACGCCGATGCCGTGGCCCGCGGCGCCCGCCCGGTCCGCGAACCGTGGGTCGAACAGGACGACCACGGCATGCTGTCGCTGGCCACTGTGGGGACCTACGGCGAGACCCAGCACACCTTCGTGGACCGGACCCGCTACCGCGGCCCGTCACTGGCCCCCGGCTTCACCGTCGACGACCTCCCGCCGATCCCCGCCGGTCCCCCCGTCTTCATCACCGGGGTCGATCACGTGGTCGGCAACGTGGCCCAGGGCGACCTGGCCACCTGGGTGACGTTCTACGAGGACGTCATGGGCTTCAAGCAGATGACTCACTTCGACGACGACCAGATCTCCACCGAGTACTCGGCCCTCATGTCGACGGTCGTGTGGGACGGCAGCCGGATCGTGATGCCGCTCAACGAACCGGCCGACGGGAAGCGCAAGAGCCAGATCCAGGAGTACGTAGAGGCCTACGACGGACCCGGCGTGCAGCACATCGCCATGGCCACCGACGACATCGTGGGTACCGTCTCGGCGCTGCGGGACCGGGGCGTGCGCTTCATGAAGGTCCCCGACAGCTACTACGCGGAGGCCCGGGAACGGCTGGCCGACGTGGAGTTGCCCTGGGATGCGCTGCAGCGGCTCAACATCCTGGTGGACCGCGACGAGCGGGGCCATCTTTTGCAGATCTTCACCGAGACGATCATGGACCGCCCGACGGTGTTCTTCGAGATCATCCAACGGGCCGGGGCCGTGGGGTTCGGCGAGGGCAACTTCAAGGCCTTGTTCGAAGCCATCGAACGGGACCAGGAACGGCGCGGCAACCTCTGATGCCACCCCGACCCATAGATCGCATCAGCGCGCTCCCGGCCTACCGGCCCGGTCGCTCGGCCGCCGCGGCCATGGCCGATCATGGGATCGCCTCGGCGGTGAAGTTGGCCTCCAACGAACTGGCCCTCGATCCCTTGCCCTCGGTGACCAAGGCCATCGAGGCCGCCATCGCCACAGCACACCTCTATCCCGATCCCGGCGCCGTCGAACTGCGTCGGGCGCTAGCCGAGAGCGTGGGCGTTGCCTCCGAGCAGGTGACGGTGGGGGCCGGCTCGGTCGGACTCCTCCAGCAACTGGCCCTGGCCTACGCCGGGCCGGGCGATGAAGTGGTCTACGGCTGGCCGTCGTTCGAGGCCTACCCGCTGCTGACCGCCCTCACCGGGGCCACCAAGGTGCCCGTCCCCCTCGACGGCCAGACCATCGATGCGGCCACGGTGGCTGCAGCCCTCGGCCCCCAGACCCGGCTGGTGCTGGTGGCCAATCCCAACAACCCCACGGGTACCGCTCTCACCGGCGATGATCTCCAAGTGATCGCCGACGCGCTCCCCGACGGGGCCCTACTGGTGGTGGATGAGGCCTACCGAGAGTTCGTCACCGACCCCGAGGTTCCCGATGCCGTCGAACTGTTCGGACATCGTGACGACGTCTGTGTGCTGCGCACGTTCTCCAAGGCCCACGGCCTGGCCGCACTGCGGGTGGGATACCTGATCGGTCCGCCCGACGTGGTGGCGACGGTCGACCGAACCTTGGTGCCGTTCGCAGTCAACGCTCTCGGCCAAGCCGGCGCCATGGCCTCGCTGACCGCGTTCGCGGAGATGACCGACCGGGTGGCCGGGGTTACCGCTGAGCGCCAGCGGGTGCTGGATGCCCTGCGAGCCGACGGGTGGCCGGTCGAGGACAGCCAGGCCAACTTCACCTGGCTTCCCGTCGGCGACCGATCCACTGCTCTCGGACTCGCTTTGGAACAGGCTGGGTTGGTCACCCGGGTGTTCGCCGGTGTCGGCGTGCGGGTCACCGTCGGGACGCCCGCTGACAACGACCGGTTCCTGGATGTCTGCCGCAGTCTTCCGGCGCGGACCGCCGCCGGTCTGGCGGCCGACCCGGCGAACGAACCCACCAGCCAACCGGGTAGGGGCTGATCGTGAGCGACACCTGGGCACCGATGCCCGACGACTCCGGGTTCAACCTGTTCAACCTGCCGGTGGGCGTGGCCCGCTTCGGCGACGGCCGCACCACGGTCGTGACCCGCATCGGCGATGACGTACTGCCGCTCTCCGACGCTCTCGACGGCCGTTCTGAACAGGCCGTTGGCGATCGAGGCCTGGTCGACTCTGCGTCCACCGACGGGCTCCTGGCTTCCGGGCCGGCCACCTGGATGCGGGTGCGTGAGCGCACCATCGACTTCCTCACCGACGAAGCCAACGAACGGCCGCTCACCTCGGCAGCCGACGTCGACATGCTGCTCCCCATGACGGTGGGCGACTACGTCGACTTCTATTCGTCGCTTCATCACGCCACGAACCTCGGACGCCTGTTCCGACCCGACGTCGACCCGCTGCTACCCAACTGGCGACATCTGCCCGTCGGCTACCACGGCCGCTCGGCCACGGTGGCAGTGTCGGGGACCCCCGTCGTGCGTCCCACCGGACTGGTGACCGTGGGCGACGACGTGCTGCGGAGACCATCGGCCGCTCTCGACTTCGAACTGGAGGTCGGGTTCGTGATGGGCCCCGGCAACCCTTCGGGCCAGCAGATCGAACCCGATCAGGCCGGCGAGCACGTCTTCGGGGTGGTGCTGGTCAACGACTGGTCGGCCCGTGACATCCAAGCCTTCGAGTACCAACCGCTCGGACCCTTCCTGGGCAAGTCGTTCCTGACCACCGTCTCGCCGTGGATCATCCCGCTCGACGCGCTCACCGGTCACCTCGTGACGCCCCCCGAACAAGACCCGCTTCCGGACCCGCTCCTCACTGCCCACCGCCCGTGGGGACTAGACCTCGAGCTCACCGTCCACATCGGGACCACCGAGGTGACCCGCACCAACTTTCGTCACCTCTACTGGACGTTCGCCCAGCAACTGGCCCACCTGACCAGCAACGGGGCCATCACCAGACCGGGTGACCTCTTCGCTTCGGGCACGGTCTCGGGGCCGACACCCGGCGAGTGCGGCAGCATGATCGAGGCCACCTGGCGGGGTCGCGACCCGCTGCTGCTAGACGATGGCACCGAGCGAGCCTGGCTGAACGACGGTGACACGGTGACCATGTCGGGTTGGTGCGGTGGCGTGGACGACCAACCCCGCATCGATTTCGGCCATGCCGTCGGTACCGTCCAACCAGCCAACCGTCCCGTTGTCACCGGAGGTTCGTGATGCCCTACTACCGCCAACTGGGTGACGTGCCCGCCAAGCGCCACACCGTCCACCGCGGAGCCGATGGCGAGCGGCTCTTGGAGGAGTTGATGGGCACCGCTGGGTTCGCCGGGGCGTCATCGCTGCTCTACCACCGAAAGTCGCCGAGCGCTCTGCTGACCGTGGAGGCCGTCGACGATGGCCGGTTGCCGTTGGAGGCCACCCACCCCTTGGTCCCGGTTCACCTGCGCACCGGCGACCTGCCTGCCTCGACCAGCACCGACCTGGTGCGGGGCCGTCAGGTCGTGGCCGGCAACGACGACGTGCTCATCACGATGGCCACCGCCACCGATACCAGCCCGCTGTACCGCAACGTGTTCGGTGACGAGCTGGTGTTCATCCACGAAGGCCAAGGTCGGCTCGACACCGTGTTCGGCCCGATCGACGTCGGTCCCGGTGACTACGTGGTGGTGCCGTCGGGAACGACCCACCGGTGGACGGTCGCCGGCCCCCTGAAGGCTCTGATCCTCGAGACCAGCGGGCATCTGGCTCCCCCGGCCCGCTACCTGACCGACGGCGGCCAGTTCCGCGAACACGCCCCCTATTGCGAACGCGACCTACGCGGCCCGACGGCCGTGACCGACGCGCCCGAGCTGGCGCCCGACTGGCCGGTCGACGTGCTCGTGCGGACCCGCCAAGGTCTCACCCACCACACCTATGCCAACCATCCCTTCGACGTGGTCGGCTGGGATGGCTGCGTGTGGCCCTACGCGCTGTCCATCCACGATTTCGAACCGATCGTGGGCAGCCTCCACCAGCCCCCACCGGTCCACCAGACCTTCGAAGGCCCCGGCCTCGTGGTGTGCTCGTTCGTGCCCCGACCGTTCGACTTCCACCCCGATGCGGTGAAGATTCCGTATCACCACGCCAACGTGGATTCCGACGAGGTTCTGTTCTACGTAGACGGCGACTTCATGAGCCGGGCCGGTACCGGCATCGGGGCCGGTTCGCTCACCATTCACCCCGCCGGGTTCATCCACGGACCGCAGCCCGGGAGCTGGGAACGTTCGGTCGACCAGACCGCCACCAACGAGACCGCGGTGATGATCGACACGTTCGCGCCACTGCTACGGGGCCCGGTAGCAGCGTCGATCACCGACCCCGACTACGCCACCTCCTGGAGCGGCTGACCCAACGGGACCGCTACCGCTAGCGCCGCCCCGGTGGCCGTGAGCGCAGTCGCCAGCAGCACCAGGGCATAGGACGCCATCCGCCGTGGCCGGGTGGCGTCGCTGCAGGCCGCTATGAAGTCGGTATTGTTCCCGGCGGTGATCTCGGTCTGTTGGAAAGCGGTGACGCACCGAACGCTCCAAGCGGGAGCATCGGAGGGCGGACGCTTCCCCACGACATCGACATGGGTGTCTGAGTAGCCGGCCATCAACGCCGCTAGCGGCAACGCTACGAGCATCGCTACCGCGATGCAGAGCCCACCGATCCGCCGACGACGTCCTTCACCACGCGCCGCGAGTAACACCAGCGCAGCCATTCCCACGGCGAAGGCCGCGGCAACCCCGAACGGCAAGAGAGTCGACCACCAGGACGGAGCGAGGACATCCGAACAGAAGGAACAGGCGAGCACCCGGTGACCCTAGACCGTCGAAATGCCATCTTGTATGGACGTCTCTGACCAGCCCATCGAGCCGGCTCGGATCGGTCAGCTTGCGGCGAGGTGCTGGCGCAGCGCTTCGCGGATGACCTCGGAGACGGCGACGCCGTCGGCCTGGGCCCGTTGGGTGAGACGCTCTTTCAACTCGGGGTCGAGCCGAACGGACTTGATGGTCGACGATGCGGAACCGAGGGTGGGCCGTCCGGGTTTGCCTCGACCGGCGATGACTTTGTCGACGTCGTAGCCAGCGTGCGCTTCATCGGCAAGCTGTTCGATGAGCGCATCATCGATCGACCGGGCCGCCGGGTTGGGTCAGGGGCGGGCGCCAGGGGCGGTGACGGCTTGGGCACCGGTCACGGCTCCGGCGTCGAGCGCGTCTTGCTCGTCCAGACCTTGACCGCGGGCGGCAATCCAACCGGCGGCGAAGGCATCACCGGCGCCGGTGCTGTCGACCAGGTCGACCCGTACCCCGGGTGTGGTCAGACGGCGGTTCCCGTCGGTCCAGGTTGCACCTCGAGCGCCGTGCTTGATGACGAGGGCATCGGCGTGGGCCAGCACCGCCTCTTCGCCACCGAGGGCGGCTAGTTCCATGCCGTTGGCGAACACCACGGCGGCACCTTCGATCCATGACAGGAACCGGTCAGGGCCTACGGCAAGTAGTGGTCCGGTGCTCGAGGCATCGACCGATACCGGGCAGGCTGCGTCCCGGGCCGCGTCCATGACCGCCCGGCCAGCGTCTCGGGAACCTTGCCCGAGGAGCGTGTAGCCCGACAGATGCACCCAGCCGGGGACGGGCGCGAAGGCCGTGGGCACGTGCTCGGCGGCCATCTGGTCGTTGGCCCCCCGGTCGGGGAACATTGTGCGTTCACCATCGGGGCCTACCAGCACCGCGCAGGTTCCGGTTACAGCATCGGACAGGATCGGACCCACCAGGGCCACGCCTGAGGCGTGGAGGTCGTCGCTAACCCACTGGCTCCAGGCATCGTCGCCCACTGCGGCCAGCAGTCGGACGGGAACGCCGAGGTGGCCGAGCCAGCACGCGGTGTTGGCCGCCGATCCTCCGCCACCGGGGCGGATGCGCGACGGGGTGTCGGAGTCGACAGCCACCGGTCCGGTGTGGGTGATGACGAGGTCGACCATGACATCGCCCACCACGAGCACGTCGCCAAAGGGTGCGGGGGGACTCACGATGGGATGCTCTCGACGTTCGGCACGGGTTGGGCGTGGGCCGTCAACGGCTGGCCGCGGCCACGGCGATGCGGGCGGCGAGGGCGGCGTTGCTCAGGATGATCTCGATGTTGGCCCGCAGGCTTTCGCCGCCGGTGGCATCGTGGAAGTAGCCGAGGAGGAACGGGGTGGCTTCCTTGCCTCGGATCCCGGCGGCCTGGGCCGCGGCCAGTCCTTCCATGAGGACTCGTTCGTGCAGCATCGGGTCGACCTGGCGGTCTTCGGGCAGCGGGTTGACCACCACCAGCGCCGAGCGGTCGGTGCCCAGGTCGCGTCGAGCGGCCATCACCTCGGCCACCTCGGCGGGGGTGTCTACCCGCCAGTCGACGTCGTAGCCGGAGTCGGTCAGGTAGAAGCCGGGGAAGCGGTCGGTGCCGAAGCCGAGGACGGCCACGTTGAGGGTCTCGAGCCGTTCGAGGGTGGCCGGTACGTCGAGGATCGACTTCACCCCGGCCGACACCACGGTGATGCCGGTGGTTCCGAGGGTGGTGAGGTCGGCTGATTCGTCCCAGGTGGTGCGGGCTTCACGATGCACGCCGCCGAGTCCGCCGGTGGCGAACACGTCGATGCCCACCAGGGTGGCCAGGTGGGAGGTGGAGGCCACGGTGGTGGCCCCGTGTCCGCCGCGGGCAGCCATGGTGGCCACGTCTCGGTGGGAGACCTTGACCACGTCGTCGGAGGTGGCGATGATCCGCAGGGCGCTCTCGTCCAGCCCGATGCGCACGATGCCGTCGACCACCGCGATGGTGGCGGGCACGGCGCCTTCGGCCCGCACCGCGCCTTCGATCTCGGCAGCGATGGCCAGGTTGTCGGGCCGGGGCAGACCGTGGCTGATGATGGTGGATTCGAGGGCCACCACCGCCCGTCCCTCCCCGAGCGCATCGGCCACCTCGGCGGCGATGACGATCCGGTCTGGGAGAGCAGCGAGGTCGATCTGGGCCATGCGCCGAAGTCTGGCACGGCCACCTCGATCGCACGCTGCCACCGGCGGGGTAGGGACCGGCCCGCCCGGTGAGTTCCCCCAACCTGTTGGCGGCTAGGGGATGTCGCCGGAACCGCGTCAGCTACCGGGTTCGTCGATGTATACGCCTTCGATCATGCGGTGATCTTCGGGCGACTTCAGTTCCTTGGTGTAGGAGAGGGCGGCTTCGAGCTCGCGGCGCACGGCCTCGGGGAAGGTGCAGTACAACACCGTGCCCTCGAAGCGGCTGAGCTCGCGCACCACTATTGGCCTGACCTCGTCGGCCACCAGGAGCAGCAGCGCCGAGGTACCCGGAGAGATCCAGCCACCGACCTGCTTGACCCAGTCGTCGTCGAGCCCGACATCGATGAGCTTGCCGGCCAGGCCGCCTGATGCTGCTCCCGCGCCGGCTCCCACGATGAGTCCCGCGGGGCCGAGGAACGAACCGATGAGCAGGCCCCACAAGGCCCCGCTGAGCGCGCCACGCCCGGGGGTGATGTCGACCGTCTGACGGACGTGGACCCGTTCGTTGTCGTCCTTGTAGACCACCACTGCGTCGGCCAGGGAGATCTCCCCCTCCTGGGCCAGGTGGACCATGTTGAGGAGCACCTCCTCGGCCCGGGTGGTCTTGTCGAACGACATGCCGATGATGTGATCGGTGAGGACCTCGACGCCGATGGCGTCGTCGATGGCCTCGGGCGCGGGGGTGGCCGGCTGCAGGGACTCGGACGGTTCGTTCATGTTCCCGAGCCTACCGAGAGGCCAACCCGGTCGTCTTCGGATGGTCGGCAGGGCTGCTGGTCAGGCGTCGGCTTGGGCGTCTCTGAGGCGGTGCTTCTGGTAGAAGGACAGCACCTGCAGCTCGAGGGCCAGGTCGACCTTGCGCAGCGACGTTCCCTCGGGGGCGGTGATCACCGTGGGGGCGAAGTTGAGGATCGACCGCACGCCCGCTTCGGCCAGCACGTCGGCCACACCTTGGGCCGCGGCGGCGGGGGTGGCAATTATGCCGATGGCGATCTTGAGGTTTCGGGCCAGCTCCGGTAGTTCGTCGATGTGGTGCACGGGAACGCCGTGGAACATCTCGCCGACCTTTTCGGCGTCGGCATCGATGAGGGCAGCCACCGGGAAGCCCCGATCCTTGAAGCCGCCATAGTTGGCCAAGGCCTGCCCGAGGTTGCCGGCCCCGATGATGACCACGGGTGAGTCGTGGGTGAGGCCCAGCTCCCGGCTCATCTGGAAGGACAGGTACTCGACCTCGTAGCCCACGCCACGGGTGCCGTAGGAGCCGAGGTAGGAGAGGTCTTTGCGAACCTTGGCCGCGTTGACGCCGGCCATCTCGGCCAGCTGCTCTGACGAGACGGTTTCGATCTTCTCGTCGATTAGCTCGGCCAGGCTGCGCAGGTAGACCGGCAGACGGGCCACGGTGGCCTCGGGTATACGGCGGGAGCGATCGGACATTGCCGCCGACCCTACCTCGCTTGTGCACAAGTTCACAAAGCTGTGAGTGGCCTCTGACCGGGCGAAACCATCACTAGAGCGGCCGTCGTCGGAGGACGGTGCCAGCCGCTAGCGCAGCGTGCGACGCAGCACTTTGCCCGACAGGTTGACCGGCACGTGGTCGACGAAGTTGACCTTCTGCGGACACTTGTAGCGGGCCAGGAACTGGGCGCAGTGTTCGATCACCGCGTCCTCCTCCAGGGCAACTCCGGGGGCAACCACCACGAAGGCCTTGACTGCTTCACCGGTGTGGGGGTGGGGCACGCCCACCACCGCGCACTCCTCCACGCCCTCCATGGTCGCTATGACCTCTTCCACCTCGCCGGGGAACACGTTGAAGCCCGAAACGATGATCAGATCCTTCACCCGGTCGACGAGGTACAAGAAGCCCTCATCGTCGACGAGTGCGATGTCGCCGGTGTGGAGCCATCCGTCCTCGTCGACCGCGGACCGGGTGGCTTCGGGATCGTTCCAGTAGCCCTGGAAAACGTTGATGCCCCGCACCCAGACCTCGCCGGGATCGCCGACCAGCGAATCTTCACCATCGATGTCGACCAGGCGCAGCTCGACACCTTCGACTGCGGCACCCACAGACCCCGGGCGGTAAGGCAGTCCGTAGCCACCAGCCACCACCGGTGACGCTTCGGTGAGTCCGTAGCCCTCGACGATCTCCAGACCGAAGCGGTCCCTGATGGCATGGGAGACGTGGGTGTCGAGAGGGGCCGCCCCCGACGATGGGACCTTGACCGAGGCGAAGGAATCAGCAGCCAGGCTGGGCATGGCTGCCCACGCCGACCACATGGTTGGAGCCCCGCTGAGCACGGTCACGCCGTGCTTTTGGATGGCATCGATGGCTGAGACGGGGTCGAACCGTTCCACCAGCAGGACCGACGCGCCAGCCTTCAGCGCGGCACCGAGCACCACGTTGAGACCGAAGATGTGAAAGAGCGGCAGGACCCCGAAAGCGACGTCATTGGGGTCGCCGCCATCGCCACGCATGTCGATGACCTGATCGATGTTGCCGAGCAGGTTGCCGTGGGACAGCATCGCGGCCTTCGGGAATCCGGCGGTCCCGCTGGTGAACATGAGCACGGCGAGATCGTCGGCATCACGGTCGACCACCGGGGTCGGGTCGGCAGCCAGCAAGCCATCGAGGGGTAGGTGACCTTCGAGTTCGCTGCCTTCTCCATCGATCAGGAACTCGAGGACCGGCAGGCTGGTCCGGTGGATGTGGGCTGCAGTGGCCCGCCCCGATGGACCGGTCACCAGGGCTCGAGCACCAACGGCGGCCAGTTCTCGTTCGAGTTCCTTGGACGGGCTCAACGGGTTGAGCGGCACGGCCACTGCCCCCATGCCCACGATGGCCAGGTAGTTGGCCACGAAATACCAGTTGTTGGCACACAGGATCCCGACCCGGTCGCCGACCTCGATGCCTAGCGACGTGTAACCACCACGCAGACGGGACACCTGATCTCGCAGTGTGCCGTAGTCGGTGACCTGGCCGCGACTGATCAGCGCTGGGGCCTCACTCGGGTGGGGCTCGATCATCGAAGCGAGATTCACGGATACCTCGAACGCGCTGGACGGAGTTGGCCGGGGGAAACCCCCAGTGCACCACAGTCTGAGCCTCCGCGCGCATTCTCCGTGACCAGCGCGTTCGCACCGCGGCCTGCAACACTGCAGGAGTGACCGACCCTGTGCTGGAGTGCGACGGCCTGACGAGGAGCTTCGCCGAGGGGATTGCCCTCGACCGACTCACCATCGATGCCCAGCCCGGCGAGGTGGTGGCCCTGCTCGGACCGAACGGTGCCGGCAAGACCACCACCATGCGGCTCCTCAACGGAGTGCTCCGAGCCGACGGAGGAACCGCCACCGTGCTTGGCCTCGATCCGTGGCGCAACGGCCACGATCTGCGCGAACGAACTGGGGTGCTCACCGAGAACGCTGGTCTCGACGACCGCTTCTCCGCCCTCCAAAACCTCACCATCACCGCCCGACTGCGGGGCATGGATGCCGACGACGCCAAGAAGCGGGCCATGGAATTGCTGGACCGGTTCGGAATGGTCCACCGCGCCGACGTGAAGGTGCAAGGTTTCTCCACCGGTCAGCGCAAACGCATCGCGCTGGCCCGCGCCCTGCTCCACGACCCTGAGCTCCTCTTCCTCGATGAACCAACGTCGGGTCTGGACCCTGCCGCCACTCGTGACGTCGTCGACCTGATCGGTTCGCTGGCCACCGAGCGGGGGCGCACCGTACTGCTGTGCACCCACTTCCTGGGGGAAGCAGGCAAGCTGGCCAACCGCATGGCCGTGCTGTTCCACGGACGCCTGCATGCGTTCGGCACACCCTCCGATCTGGCCGCCACCCTGTGGTCGGGAGCCGAAGTGCGCCTCGACCTCGGTGGCACCGTCGACCAGACAACGATGACAGCCCTGGCCGACCTGGAGCCAGTGACCCACGTGGTGCCCATAGCCCGGGGGGTACTGGTGCGATTGCGACAGCGCAGCGACATCCCCTCGGTGGTGGCAGCCTGCGTCCACCTCGGCGAGACCGTGTACGGCGTCGACCCCCGGAACCCCAGTCTGGAAGACGTCTACTTCGGGATCGAGGCGCAGGCTCACCGTGAGGCCCCTACCGGGTCGACCGCAGCCATGCCGGTGGCAGTCTCATGACCGACTCCACCATTGCTGACGCACCTATCACTAACGGGGAAGTCGACGTCCCCGGTAGTGAGTTCGACACCGGACCCATCGACTGGTCGGTGGTCCGGGTGATGCTCAGCCGGGACCTCGGGGCCATCGTCCGGTCCAAGGCCCTCGTGCTGCCAATGCTGTTCCTGCCCGTCGTGTTGCTGGTGCTGCTCCCGGCCTCGATCGGGCTGGCGGCCAACGGCAAGACGCTGCAGCCCGATCGGTTCCTCGACATGCTGCCCAGCCAAATGGCCGATCCGATCATGAACTATCCGCCCGACGAGCGCCTGATCATCTTGGTGCTCGGCTACCTGGTGGCCCCGTTGTTTCTGATCGTGCCCCTCATGGTGTCGGCGGTGACCGCATCGGACACGTTCGCCGGGGAGAAGGAGCGCCGCACCCTCGAGACGTTGCTACATCTGCCCATCCGGGACCGAGACCTCTACGTGTCGAAGCTCCTCGGTGGTTTCATCCCCGCCGTTGCCGTGTCGTGGGGCGGGTTCGTTCTCTTCGCCATCATCTCCAACATCGTGTCCTGGCCGGTGATGCACCGGCTTTTCCTACCGACCGTTCTGTGGGCGATCCTCATCTTCTGGGTGGCACCGGCGGTGGCTGCGCTCGGTCTCGGGATCATGGTGCGGGTTTCGGTCCGGGTGAACAACACCCAGGAAGCCCAGCAGTTGGGCGGCGCCGTGGTGCTACCCCTGGTGATCCTGGCCGTCGGACAGACCACTGGCCTCCTGCTGGCCGGCCCCGTCGTCTCCTTCACCGCCGGAGCGATCGTGTGGGTCATCGCCATCGCGTTGAATGTGCGGGGAGCCCGGGCCTTCACCCGCGACCGCATGGCCACCCGCCTGTAGCCCCGGCCCCCACGCCGCTGCCGTCTTGCGGGGGAAGTGGCTAGTGAGCGACCAGCTTTCCCTCAAGAACGGAAACGCGACCTCAGGTCATGAAGACGAGTTGGATGGTGGCTGCCAACAAGATCATGGCCAGCAGCACGGCTAGGACGACGGTGGTTCCCTGTCTCACAGCTTCTCCCGGAGGCGAACGGCGGTGGTGACACCCGGTGGTGTCGGGGTGGCGGGTCTATCGGCGAGAGACACGAAGCGCACCTCGGCGCCAGCGTCGAGACCGAGTTCTTCGGCGGCCGAGGCTTTCTCGATGGCAATGGACACGAGGCCGTAGGAATCGACGATCAGCCCGACCTCGCCGGGGCCCACTTCTGCGTAGGTGGTGTGGCGGATACCGGTGCGAACCCGACCGTCGAACCGCAACTCGATGCGAGACCCGTACCCGGCGATCTCTTCGGGGTCGACGTTGAGCTGGAGGTTGCCGAACCGGTCTGTCCACAGCACCTCGGCCACGAGGGCGTCGTCGTCCTCGTCGTCGATGCGGGTGATCGGGATCAGAGCCGGCACAAGGGTGTCGGTGGAGACCTCGGGGCCGAAGTCTTCGACAGGGATGCCAGCACAAAGGTGAGCGGCGGCGGGGGCGAAGATGTCGCGGCCGGCGAAGGTGGGGCCGGGGGCACCGAGTTGGTAGGCCTCATTGGTGATCTCGAAGGCCCGGGTGGCCCCACCGACCATGGCCACCGCCGCGGCGAGCAGGCCGTTGTCGGGGCCGATGAAGAAGGCCTCGCCGTCGGCTACCTCGATGATCACACCACGCCGGGAGGTACCGACGCCCGGGTCGATCACGGCGAGCACCACACCGGGGGCCAGGTACTGCGAGGCCCGGGCCAGAGCCAGGCCACCAGCCTTCACGTCGTGGGCGGCGATCTGGTGGGTCACGTCGACCACGGCAACGTGAGGAGCCAACTGGCGGATCACCGAATGGACGACGCCGACGAACTCGTCGACGGTGCCGTAATCGGAGAGGAACGAGACGGTATCGAAGGTGGTCACGAAGGCTTCCCGGAGTGGTCGAGCGGACCGGTGCGATGCCCTGTGACCCTACGGGGCGCGGTGCGATCCCATACAGCCCGTCGGCCGCACCAGGCCTGGTCGGGCGGCGACCTATGAATGGTCCACGCCGGACAGAGCCAGCAGTGCCTTCAGCCAGCTTCGGTGAAGCGACCTTCGAGGAAGCGGTCGACGTCGGCTTCGCGGATGCGCAGGGACTTGCCGACCCGGGTGGCTGGTAGTTGCTCAGCCTTGATCAACCGGTAGACGGTCATGGTGGACACCCGGAGCTCGCCGGCCACTTCGGCCACCGTGAGGAACTTGCTCCTCGATGCTTCTTGCGCCACTGGTTCCAGCCCTTCGTCGTGAGACGAAGACCGTAGTTGGGTCCCATATCAGATGCCAGCGACTCGATGGTGGATACCCAGCTCGGGCTGGCTCGGGCTGGCTCGGATCAGCCGAGCTGGCGACCGCGGTCGGCCGAGGCAGCCACGGCATCAGCGAATGCGGCCCGAACCGCGGCCCGCTCCAGTGCCAGCAGGCCGGCCGCAGTCGCTCCACCCGGAGAGGTGACGTTGGCCCGCAGCTCAGCAGCGGGAGTGCCCGTGGCCAGCAGCTCGGCGGCACCACGCAGGGTCTGCACCGCCAAGTCGGTGGCCACTGGACGGGTCAATCCTTGGAGGACCCCGGCATCGATCAAGGCCTCGGCCACCAGGAACACGTAAGCCGGACCTGATCCCGACAAGCCTGTCACTGCGTCGAGTTGATCCTCGGTCACCCGGGCCACGATGCCCACGGCCCCGAGGATGGATTCGGCCCAGGACATGTCGGCGTCGTCGGCCGCGGCGCCGGCCGCAATGGCCGCGGCCCCCATCCCGACCAGAGCTGGGGTGTTGGGCATGGCCCGGACCACAGCGGTTCCGGTGGGTAGCGCTGCTTCCATGGTGGCGATGCGCACTCCAGCGGCGATCGACAACACGCGCCCCACACCGAGAGCGCCGAGCGCCGTACAGGTATCGACGACGTATTGAGGCTTGACGGCCACCAATGCCCCGGCTGCAGCCACCAGTTGGTCGGTCACGACCAATCCGGGGAAGGCCTCTGCCAGCACCTGGCGCCGGTCGGCATCGGTCTCGACCACAACCATGGCCGACGGCTCAGCCCAACCGGCACCGATGATGCCGCCTATCAGCGCCTCACCCATCTTGCCGCCACCGACTACGACCAGCTCGACCACGTCACCCATGGCGCAGACGTTACGCCACCACGGCACCCACGCTGGTGGGGGTTCACCCGCCGACGCTGGAGGGGTTCGACTGGCCACGCCAGCGGGTGCAACCGGGAGTCCGCCCGCAGAGGGGTCGCACCGCAGCAACCGACACAGGGCCGATTGCTGCGGCTCGACGAGTGTTGGTGTCGACAGGCCTTCCGAGCCACCGATTCACCAACAGGGGCCACAGTATATGGAAACAACATGAAACGCAATGAAAGCCTGTGAGGCAGTCGTCGCCAGCCCCGCTCCCGAAGCTCTCGGTCCCCAGATCCTGGGATGGCGTACGTTCCCGCCGTCGTCTTACGACGGGAATGTGCGCCGTTTCGCTGGTGGCGGGGCTGTCGGTGGCGGGGACATCGGTATCGTCGTCGCATGACCACCGATCCCGCCACCGTCGACGAACTGGACCGTGTGGAGACGCTGGTCGATGCCTATCTGGCCCGCGAGCTGGCCGAGAACCCGGCGCTGGAATCGGTCGAGCGGTCCGAACCCTCGGTTCGTCGTTGGTACGTGCGTCTGACCGGCGAGGAGAAGTCGACCACCACGATATGGCTGACCATCGCCCAACGGACCCTGCAGTACGAGACCTACGTGATGCCCGCCCCCGAGGAGGATCACGCCCGGTTCTACGAGCATCTGCTGCGCCGCAACAACAGCTTCAACGGCGCCGCTTTCACCATCGGCGACGAGGATGCCTTGTTCCTCAAGGGCCGGATCCCGGTGGCCTCGGTGACCGACGACGAACTCGACCGCATCATCGGCTCGCTCTACGCCTATGTGGAGCAGTGCTTCAAGCCGGCGCTGCGCATCGGCTTCGCCTCCCGCTTCTCAGGCTGATCCGGCACACCGGCCGGGGTCAGGCTGGGAAGCGGTAGCGCAAGACCTTTCGCAGCTATCAGAAGGAGTTCGACGCTCTCGCAAAGTTCGTCGTCAGACAGCGTGTTGTGTGGGTTCTTCGGGTGATAGAGGCGAAGTTGACGCTGGTGAGCGCACTGCAAAGGTCTGCGAACGAGGGGTCAAAGTCGGCTGTGCGGTTAGCCGCTATGGTCCGGTCCGACCATTTCACGAACGACCACGGGGTGACATGAGAATGTTTAGAAATAGGGTTTTCGGTGTGATGATCGTTGCCGCACTGGCGCTCACGGGTGCGGCCTGTGGCAGCTCCGAAGACGGAGCGAGCAGCAAGGCCAAGGACGAGGGCGCTGAAAGTTCGGGGAAAAGCGCGGCCGGCTCCGACGACGGCGCGGCGAGGGCCGACTGCGGCGAGATGACCAGCATGGAAAACTTCAAATTGCCAGCCGACTGGCCATCGGAGATCAGCTTCCCCGAGGACACGAAGTTGCATTTCGGCTACTCCGACGAGGGCTGCCAGGAAATGCAGGTGGCAGGTCAGATGGAGGGCAACGATGGAAAAGAGATGACGTCGTATGGAAAAGAGGTGACGTCGAATCTCCAGTCACAGCTCACGGACCTGGGGTACACGATCGGTGACGAGGAAGAGGTCGATGGTGAAATGCCAAGCGGTAGTGCTACGTATTCGGCGGAGTTCACCGCCTCGAATGCCGACCGAGAGATAGCAGTGGAGATCGATGCAGCGGACGGCGGAGTCGCGAACATCGAGCTGACGATCACAAAGAACTCCTGATCCCAGGCGCGGCACCGACGCCGATACCGACACTCAGAAACCGCCCGCCATGCGGCTTGGCCCAGCGCTTCTGGTAGGAGTCTGGGTGACCTTGGTTTTCGCTCTGGGTCAGGCCGCGCAGTCGAGGGGGACGCGGGAGGCCAGGTCGGTGTAGATGCGCCGCAGGCGGGCGGCGGCGGTGGACCAGGTGTAGTTGCGGGCCCGTTCGGCGGCGGCCCGGCCCAGCTGGCGGGCGTATTCGGGGTGATCGATGATGCTGGCCACGGCCTTGGCGAAGTCGACCGGATCCCGGCTGTCTACCAGTAGGCCCGTGCGGCCGTGGTCTACCAGGGTGCGCAGTCCGCCAACCGATGCCGCCACCACTGGAGTTCCGCAGGCCGCTGCTTCCAGGGCGACGAGGCCGAAGGATTCGGACCGACTGGGCACCAGGACCACATCGGCAGCCCGGTACCAGGTGGACAGCAGGTGGTGGGGCTGGGGGTCGACGTAACGGATCTGGCTGGCAACCCCGAGTTCGGCGGCCAACTTCTCGGCCCGGTCACGCTCGGCGCCACCGTCGGTTCCGCTTGGTCCGCCGACCACCACCAGTTGAGCATCAGGTCGCCCGAAGGCAGCCAAGGCTCCCACTGCCACCTGGAGACCCTTGAGCGGCTGGATCCGTCCGACGAACAGCAGGATCGGGGCGCGTGGGTCGAGACCTACAGCGCTACGGGCACCGAGACGGTCACCAGGCGAGAAGAAAGCATGTTCGACGCCGGGGGGCACGATCTCGATGCGGCTCGGGTCGGCGCCATAGAGACGTTGGAGCTGCGAGTGCTCCTCTTGGGAGTTGGCCAGGATCACGTCGGAACAGCCGATGACCTCGGTCTCGGCGTCGATACGGCGTTCGGGTTCATCGTCACCGGTCTCCGCCTTCACCCGGGCCAGCGTGTGGAACGTGGAAACCAGCGGCAGGTCGAGGCGGTGCTTGATGCGGTGTCCGACGACGCCCGACAGCCAATAGTTGGCATGGAGGACATCGACGGGGTCTCGCGTCAGTTCGTCGGCGAGGGCATCGGTGAACTCGTCGACCACGTCGGGGAGGGATTCCTTGGGCAGGTCGAGGGGTCCGGCATCGAGGTGAACAACCCGGAAACCGGGTTCGACCGCCACCTCACGGGGCAGGTTGGCGGCCCATCGGCGCACGTAGACGGTGGTGCCGATGCCGGCTTGGGCCAGCGAGGCCGCCAGCTCGCGCACGTAGACGTTCATGCCGCCACTATCACCAACTCCTGGTTGGACCAGGGGCGAGGAGTGAAGGGAAAGAACTGCTATCTGCGTCACGTACCTACGAACGTCCGGTGACGGCCTCTGATTCCCGATCTGACGGATCGGATTCGTCACCTTCGCTGATTTTGGCGAACTTCTCGGCAGCTTCGGCCACGTCGGCGGGGTCGACCAGCGGTGGGCCGAAGCCGGCGGCGATGCGCTCGGCCCGGAACGATTCGTAGATCTGGACGATCGTCTTCTTCTGTTCCTCGTTGAGCCACGGGTCGCGACGAATGTTGGCCACGAGGTCTACATCACCGTCGTGGGCTTCGAGAATCCCGGCCCGCACGTAGAGGGTCTCGGAGCTGATCTCGAGGGCACGGGCGATCTGCTGGAGGATGTCGGCCGACGGCTTGCGCAGGCCCCGCTCGATCTGGCTGAGGTAGGGGTTGGAGATCCCTGCCATCTCCGACAGCTTGCGCAGCGAGAGGTGTCCTACCCGACGCTGCTCGCGGATGAACTCTCCCAGGTCATGCCAACGGGTCTCGAGCTCAGCCATAGCGAAAAGGGTAGGTCAGCCAGGTGCTGGGACCACAACTGGCGCAAGCGCGACCGCGACCGTCGCGAGCAACCTTGGACCGGGGATCAAGAGGCCGGTCCCTTTCGGTCAGGTGAAGCTGTCGCCGTTGGACAGCAGGTCATCGACGTTGGCGGTGCCGTCGCGGTAGCGGGCGGTGAGCTCGGTCTCGATGCGGTCGATGCGGTCGAACATGGCCCGGCGCAGCGAGGAGACCTCGCCTTCGAGTTCGGTCAGGGCGATGACTGCGGCATGGAGCTCCTCGTCATCGGCATCGTTGCCGTCGCCGATGACGTTCAGCCGGCTGACCAGCGTTCCCGACAGCTCCCCCGGTTCGAAGGTTGCGGGTAGGCGACCAGTTCCCGGGCCACGGATCCGGTCCGAGAGGATCTCGGGCAAGCGCTCGATCAGACCGGCGATGTCTCCGGGGGCGCCGCCGGCCTGTCGGCGCTGGCGCTCTCCTGAGACGATGTCGAGGCGTCCCTGCACCAGGCGACGCAGGTAGGACAGCTTCGTCTCCACGGCCTGACATTCGGCCCGCAGGGAGCGCAGCTCAGGTACTGGTCGGGAGGTCAGGCCGTGCAGGTAGTCGTCCGCTAGGACCCGACTCACTTCTGCATCCATGCGTGCTCCTTCGGCCGCAACCGTACCGGGTACGGATCATCGTTAAGACCCTATGCCGGTTCGCCAGCCCGCATGCACCACCCTCGGAGGTCAGTTGACCTGTTGGAGGTACAACCCGATCAACCCGGCCCAGGCCGGGGCCACGATCAGCAGCGAATCGAGACGCCGCAACGCCGGGGCGAAAGCGTCGGCCCGGGGCAGCATGGCCGATGCCAGCAACTGTCCGGCTGGACAGGCGACGGCGGCGAGGATGGCGAAGTTCCACACGTCGGCTCCCCGGAACGGTGGTACCTCGGTGACGGCCAACAGCATGGTGGTACCAGCGATGAACAGGCCCCCGGCCAGGGGTCCTTCCACTCCGTTGCTGGCCCCTGAGCCCACGATGTAGTCCGACGCGTCGTAGACCATCAGGTACACGATGAGGATGATGACGGCACCGATGTCGTAGTTGGCCAGCAGCACGAGCGAGGCTGCGGCGCCACCGCACACTCCGGCGGCCAGCACGCTGTTGCCGGCTTCGGCTAGCACCGGTAGTTCCCGAGTGGTGGCCCTATCGGTGAAGGCCACCACCACGGCCGCGATCACGACCAGCAACAGGCCGACGCCGAGTGGCCCGGTACCGGCGGTGGCCAGGACGGGCAGCGAGGAGGCTCCGAGAGCGGTGACCCAGCGGAGGTTGCCGGTGCGTTCGCGGTGCCACGCATCCACCACCTGTTGGGCGGCGAGACCGGCGGCCACGCCGTAGAGGACGGCCAGGCCGTAGGGCCGCAACGGCGAAAAGGCCAGCGAGGCGGCCACCGCCAACAGCCACAGCAAGCCGAGTCGAATCCGTGGACCCTGGGTGTTGTAGACGACGCCGTAGCGCTGACGGAACGCAGTGGCCGGGGTGGGCAACGCCGGCAGCAGTTCCTCGGGCTCGATCACCACGGCCTTGGTGCTGCCGGTGATCGACTCCCAGCCGGTGCGGGGGGACCGCTCGGAACGGATGCGAGCCACGGTGCCGCTGTCGAAGGCCCGCGTGGAAGTGGTCCGGCTCGTTTGGGTGGCCTTGCTGGCGGCTTTGGCCGCTGGTACTTCCGCGGTGCTTCCGAGGCGGGCCGACGATGGGCCCTTGGCCGCCGCCGAGCTCTTCGGGCGAGCCTTGGCCTTCGCGGCCCGGGGGCCGGGGGCATCGGGGATCGGGCGTTTGGCGCCGGTGGGACGGTCTTGTTTGGGGACCGGTGCTGCCGGGCGCTTCTTGGCTGGGGCCTTGCTGGCCACAGGTTTCGCAGCGGCCTTGCCGCCGGTGGCCTTGCTACCCGATGCTTTCCGGGGGGCCGACTTGGCCGTGGCCTTCTTCTTGGCGGCAGGCGCCGGACGGGGAGTAGGCCGGCGGGGGGTGGCCGGGGCATCGTCGCCGCGTCCGGGGGGACGGCGGGGCCCACGTGGCCTGGGGGTGTCGCTCATGACGTCGACCCGCCCGATACCGGGGGCAGGATGCCGATCTCGTCGTCGTCGCCGATCTCGGTGGCCCGGGTGGCCGGGTTTCCGTTGACCCAGACGTTGCAAGAGCCGAGCACGTCGGCGAACTCGTCGCCGTATCGCTCTATGGCCGCATCGAGGACGTCGCCGACTGTTCCGCCCGGCAGTAGATCGCGGGAGGTTCCTGCTGCAATACGGGCGGCGGCGAAGAGCCGGAGGACGGCCATGGCGGATCACGATGCTACCGGTGTCCGCCTGCTGGCCACAGACGAAGGGGCCAGCCCCGACCGTGGGCACGGCCCGGAGAGTCCGGTTGCCGACACTGTGGGCGGTACGGTGATCGCCTCATGACCCGCCTTCTCCTCGTCCGCCACGGCGAGTCCGAATGGAATGCTGCCGGCCGTTGGCAAGGACAAGCCGACCCGCCGCTGAGCGATCAGGGCCGGGCCCAGGCCGTCTCCGCGGCCGCTTCCATCGGCTCGGTCGATGCCGTGGTCACCTCTGATCTCGAACGAGCCGCTCACACCGGCACGATCATCGCCCGCAACCTGGGGGTGGACCACGTGGCCACCGAACCGGGTCTGCGAGAGCGCGATGCTGGGCCGCTGTCGGGGCTCACCCGAGCGCAGATCTACGAGCAGTTTCCCGGCCTTCTGCCCGACGACCCCGCTGGTTTCCGACCCGGTCCCGATGGCGACCCGGAGTGGCCCGAAGGCTGGGAACGTGACGACGACCTGTGGAGCCGAGTCGAGGTCGCCCTCATTGCCATCGCCCAACTGGTGCCCGACGGCGATGTCCTGGTGGTGACCCACGGGGGCGTCATGTATGCGGTGGAGAAGCGCCTGGGCAGCCCCGGTCGGGGCCGCCTGGCCAACCTCGATGCCTGCGAGGTCGACCTGGTCGATGGCCAGTTCAAGCTGGGCGAGCGCTACTCGCTGGTCGATCCGTCGGCCACCATCGCCATCGAGCGCGACCAGATCTGAGCACCGGGACGACCCAATGGAAGTGACGGTCATCCGCAGTCCCCGCCGTCGGAAGTCGGCTCAGGCCCGACTGGTCGACGGGGTACTGGTGGTGCGAATTCCGGCCCGGTCATCGAAGGCCGAAGAGGCCCGGTTGGTGGCCCAGTTCCGACGTCGCTTCGCACGGGAAGCAGCCGCCGACGGTGTTGATCTGACGGTGCGGGCAGCTCGGCTGGCCCGTCGCCATGGCCTGCCGAAACCTACAGAGATCCGCTGGGTGAGCAACCAGGCTCACCGCTGGGGTTCCTGCACCCCTGACACCGGGGTCGTCCGACTGTCGGACCGCATGGCCGGGTTCCCCACATGGGTCATCGACCACGTGATCGTCCACGAACTGGCCCACCTGGTGGAGCACGGCCACGGTCCCGCGTTCCAGGAACTGGCTAGCCGCTATCCATTGGCCGAACGGGCTGAGGGATTCCTGATCGCCAAGGCCGGCAGCTGCGATCCGACCGATGACCCGATGACCAACGACATCGACACCGACCCCGATGCCATCCCGCTA
>JBDTBS010000267.1:0-6708 GCA_039924035.1 Aquihabitans sp.
GATGTCGACACCCGCTCGCAGCTTCTTGATCTGGGGCTCGATGCCGGCTACGCCGTAGACGGCCAGGACCCGCAGGTCACCGAGCAGGCTGAGCTCGTCGGCCACCTGGATGGCCAGCTCACGGGTGGGGGCCAGCACCAGGCCCTTGGGACGCTTGGGGGCGGCTCGCTTGACGGCGGCCACCATGGGGATCCCGAAGGCGATGGTCTTGCCCGACCCGGTCGGGGCCTTGCCGCAGATGTCACGGCCGGCCAGGGAATCGGGGATGGTGGCCACCTGGATCGGGAAGGCGCTATCTATGCCTCGATCGGTGAGTTGTTTGACGATGGGCGCGGGTACGCCAAGAGAGGCGAACGTGTTGGTCATATGTGTGGATCTCCTTCGCGCCCGGTGGGCGCGGAACTCGGGGGTGTCAGGGGCGGGGGCTCCGACCGGATGGTCGGGGGCGACAGCCATCTCCCGCTCCTGCTGGCCGAGCCAGCGGGCCCACTGTGGGCCTCGGGTGCGCCTTGCGGCGTCCCCTCTCGAGATCGCTGTCCGATCGGAGGGACCGCGGTCCATCCTGATCGACCGATGAAACCTATCAGGTCGAACAGCCGTTCCCCAAGTCACCCCCGAGCGACGGTGTTTGTCATGCTGGCCGGATGCAACCGCCAACCGACCCGACGACCGTGCACCTGGCCTTGGACGCCCGGTCACCGTTGCCTGTCGCCGAACTGGTGGACTTCCTGACCCGACGGGCCATCGCCGGCGTGGAGGTGGTTGACGACGGGACCTATAGCCGCATCTTGGACCTGGCTCACGGACCCGCCTCCGTAGCCCTCACCCCCCGAGCCACCCACGTCGACGCGGTGTTCGGCCTCAGCCATCCGGACGATCTCGATGCCGCCGTGGTGCGGTGTCGTCACCTGCTCGACCTCGATCGTGACGTGGCCATGGTCGACGAGCACCTACGACTGACGCCGGAGTTGGCCAACTCCGTGAGCCGATCCCCGGGACGGCGGAGCCCCGGAGCCGTCGACGGAGCCGAGATGCTGGCCCGAGCCATAGCCGGCCAGCAGGTATCGCTCCCCCGGTCGTTGACGGTCATCGCTCAGGCCATCGATCTACTTGTCGGTCCGGCTGCCGAGGGCCAGTTGCGCCCCTTCCCCTCCGCTGCGGCCTGGACCACGCTCGACCCCGCGCACCTGGCCATGCCCGGCACCCGGGCCCGAGCGTTGGTCGAGGCCATGGCCCTCGTCGCCGACGGCTCCCTGGACCTCAGCCCCACCGCCGCCCCAGAGGTAGCGAGGGCCACGTTGCTCGCCGTGCGCGGTATCGGCCCGTGGACGGCGTCCTATGTGGCCATGCGGGCTCTGGGCCAACCCGATGAGTTCCTGGAGTCCGACGTGGCCATGCTGCGGGGCCTCACCGCCGCCGGGGGGCCATCGACCCCGCGTGAGGCCTTGGTCCTGGCCGAGCAGTGGCGACCGTGGCGCAGCTATGCGTTGCACCACCTGTGGGCGATGGCCTGACGGTCAAGCGAACCGGTTGGCGGTGAGCTTGAAGGATGGAACGTCGTCCATGGACATCATGGATTCGTAGATGCGGTCATAGCCCGTGTGGGCGATGCGCCAGTTCCCGTCGGGTCCCCGTCGGTAGCGATCGTGATAGGTGGCGTAGCCGTCGAGGATCATGCGGTGCTCGGTCATGATCACCCGATCCTGGAGAGACCAGATCCCGGTGGCCTCGTGGCCGTCGACCTCCAGTTCGGGCTGGTGCACCTGGTGCAGCGTGATCATGGTGGGTCCGAGGTTCTCGCGCATGAAGGCCATGATCTCGCCGACACCAGAGAAGTCGAGACGTTCCCCGTAGTCCGCGGTGGCATCGGACTCGAAGGTTGCCGCCAGGGCATCCCAGTCCTTGGTGTCGAGCGCCCTCACGTAGCGGTACTTGAGCGCTTCCAGTCGTCGGATGGTCTCGAGTCGGTCGTGGTCCACAGCGCCCAGACTAGGTTCACGCGAATGGAGCACCCCGAGAACCGAACCACTCGACGATCTCGCATCGCCCTCGGTGGCGCCCTCATCACGATGGGGGCCCTCCACGTAGCTGTCCCGAAGACGTTCGAGCGCATGATCCCCGACGCGCTCGGGGCCCCTCGGTTCTGGAACCTGCTGTCCGCCGCCACCGAGACCGCGTCGGGCGCTCTCTTGTTGTCGGGTCGACCTGAACGTCGACGGCTGGGTGGGGCCCTCGCCACCGCCACCTTCGTCGGGGTCTATCCCGCCAACATCAAGATGGCCTTGGATGCCGGCCGGCCCACCTCCAGTTGGTGGGCGGCAGGAAGCTGGGCTCGACTCCCCCTCCAGTTCCCCTTGATCGCCTGGGCGCTCCGCCATGCGAAGGGGCCAGGGGCCAGGTACTAGAACACCACCATGGTCTCGGAGATTTTCGACCCCACCGCCTGGAAGTCGGTCCCCGGCTTCGAGGACCTCACAGATATCACCTACCACCGCGCCGTCGACGTCGGTGTGGTCCGGGTGGCCTTCAACCGGCCGGAGGTGCGCAATGCCTTCCGCCCCCGCACCGTCGACGAGCTCTACCGAGCGCTCGACCATGCCCGCATGAGCTCCGACGTGGGCTGCGTGCTTATCACCGGCAACGGACCCTCGCCCCGAGACGGCGGCTGGGCCTTCTGCTCCGGCGGTGATCAAAGAATTCGTGGCCGTGATGGCTACAAGTACGCGGAGGGTGACACCGCTGCGTCCATAGACCCGGCACGCGGCGGGCGACTTCACATCCTGGAGGTGCAGCGCCTCATCCGCACGATGCCCAAGGTGGTCATCTGCCTGGTACCCGGTTGGGCGGCCGGCGGCGGCCACAGCCTCCACGTGGTGTCAGACCTGACCCTGGCCAGTCGAGAGCACGCCCAGTTCCGCCAGACCGATGCCGACGTGGGTAGCTTCGACGGCGGCTTCGGATCGGCCTACCTGGCCCGTCAGGTGGGGCAGAAGTTCGCTCGGGAGATCTTCTTCCTCGGCGACACCTACTCCGCCGACGATGCCCACCGCATGGGCATGGTCAACCGGGTGGTCGACCACGCCGACCTGGAGCGTGAGGGACTGGAGTGGGGCCGCAAGATCATGGGAAAGAGCCCGACGGCCCAGCGGATGCTGAAGTTCTCGTTCAACCTGATCGACGACGGGTTGGTCGGCCAGCAGGTCTTTGCCGGGGAGGCCACCCGCCTCGCCTACGGGACCGACGAGGCCGTGGAGGGTCGTGACAGCTTCTTGGAGAAGCGCGACGCCGACTGGGGCCCATACCCCTGGGCCTACTGATTCAGCAGTCGGTGTTGCGGAGGCGCATGTCGGGCATGACCGTCTGACAGAACCGGGCACCGGTGAGCGCGGTCGCGTTCAGGCGGGCCCCGGTGAGGTCGGCCCGTCGCAGGTTCGCCCCGGTCAGGTCGGCGCCGGTCAGGTTGGCCCGCTGCAGGTTGGCTCCGGCCAGGTTGGCCCCGGCCAGCTTGGCATTGGTCAGGTCGGCGGCCACGAGCCGGGCCCCCGCCAGGTAGGCACCCTTGAGGTCGCTTTCGACCATGCTCGCGTTGCACAGGCTGATGCTGTACAGGTTGGCCCCACCGAGCCGCGCATGGTTGAGGTTGGCCCCGTCACAGTTGGTGTTGGCCGCCACCTCGCGCCCATTGACCTTCTTCGTTCTGCTGTCGGTCACTACGCCTCCCCCGCGTTGTCCCGTTGACGCTCGAGCGCGCCGCCGAGAGTGTAGTCAGCTCACTTCTGAGCCGGTTCAAGCGAGAGCAGCGACAGCGTGGGGTGGCCGGCCAGGAACGCGGTCACATCATCACCGAAGGTGCGATCGGTGGTGTCGACGGTGCAGTCCTGCTCGCCGAGGGACGCAGCCAGGTCACCATCGACATCTGGCCTCACGATGACCAGTGCTCCGAGGTCCCCTGTCGAACACGTGGGAACGTTCAGGTTCAGCACCACCACAGGGGCAGACCCGTCCTGAAGAGCAGACCGGTGTTCGGTCACCCACTCGAGGATGAACGGCACGGCTGACTGGTAGTCGACCACATCGGCTGTGCCCTGGCTGGTGGCCAAGGCCGGTACTCCACGCTTCACCGCGGCCCGGGCGGCACCGACGGTGCCGGAGTAGTCGATGACCGGGCCGATGTTCTGTCCCTCGTTGATCCCGGTGATGACCAGGTCGGGCTCGATTCCCATCTCGTCGATGGCCACCCCGATGGTGTCGGCCGGGAAACCGGTGACGGCAACGGCGGAATAGCCACTGTCCAGTTCGACCTCAGCCGTCTCGAGTTCACCGTCGGACGTCTTGCCCCCGGTGCCGCTCTGCTGGGTGAGTGGGGCCACCACGGTGACCTCCACGCCCTCCAAGGTGATCAGGCCCTCGACCAGAGCGTCGATGCCTTCGGCTTCGTACCCGTCGTCGTTGCTGACCAAGATGCGCAACGGTTCGGCTTCAACGGGGGCTTCGGTGGAGGTGGTGGCCATCGAGGTCGTGGTGTCCGTGGCCGTGGTGGTGGTGATCTTGTCCCGGGTCACTGTCTCGTCGGAGCCGCCGCAGCTGGCGAGCAGCAACGAGACTGCCGCAAGTCCGGCCATGAGAGCGCGTGGGCGTGAAGCGGGGGTCATGGCGAAGATCATGCCACTAGGCGAAGAGGCGACGGACTCGCTCCCTGGTGTCGGCAGGATCGATGACATCATCGATTTCGAGGTGAGCGGCCAGGTTGAGGGCTTTGCCCCGCTCGTAGGCGGCATCGACCATGGCATCGAAGGCCGCCTGACGTTCGACGGGATCGGCGATGGCTTCGAGCTCGGAGCGGAAACCCAGACGGACGGCCCCTTCGAGCCCCATGCCGCCGAACTCTCCGGTCGGCCACGACAGGGTGGCCATCGGGGCCTTGAAACTTCCACCGGCCATGGCCATGGCCCCGAGGCCGTAGGCCTTGCGGAGAACGACGGTCACCAGGGGAACCGTGAGCGAAGCTCCGGTCACGAACAGGTTGGAGAATCGTCGCACCTGAGCGGTCTCCTCCGCCGCGGGCCCCACCATGAATCCCGGGGTGTCGCACAACGACAACACCGGCAGATCGTGGTTGTCGCACAGCCGCAGGAACCGGGAGGCCTTGTCGGCGCCGTCGGCATCGATTGCCCCGCCAAGGACGGCCGGGTCGTTGGCCACCACACCCATCGGGCGGCCGTCGATGCGGGCCAGGGCGGTGATGATGCCCTGGCCGTATCCAGAGCGGAGCTCGAGGACCGAACCCTTGTCGGCCAGTCCGTCGAGCACGGCCCGCACGTCGTACACCGTCTTGCGGTGTTCGGGGACCACATGGCGAAGCGCGTTCTGGTCGGAGGCCTCCCCTCCGGCCAACGAACCTTGGAAGTACGACAGGTAGCGCTTGGCCACGGCCACCGCTTCGGCCTCGTCGGCCACGGCCACGTCGACCACCCCGTTGGCCACCTGCACATCGATGGGCCCGATGTCTTCGGGTGCGAACACCCCGAGCCCGCCGCCTTCGATCATGGCGGGACCGCCCATACCGATGTTGGCATCGGCCGTGGCGATGACCACGTCGCAGCATCCGAGGAGCGCGGCGTTGCCGGCGAAGCAGCGTCCGGCGGCGATGCCGACGGTGGGGACCAGCCCGGAGAGTCGGGCGAAGTACTCGAAGGCCCGGGCGTCGAGGCCGGCGATCACCGGCACGTCGGTATCGCCGGGTCGACCACCGCCGCCCTCGGCGAAGAGAACGACCGGCAGCTTCAGTCGCTCGGCCAACTCGAACAGGCGGTCCTTCTTGTGGTGGTTGCGGTACCCCTGGGTCCCGGCCAACACGGTGTAGTCGTAGGCAGCGACAGCGCAGCGGCCAGCCTCGGGCCCGACCAGCTCCGCGTTCACCGTGCCGATGCCGGTGATCAGCCCGTCGGCCGGGGTGCGGGCCTCCAGGTCGTCTCGGCGGCGACGTCCTTCTTGGGCGGCAAAGGCAAAGCCCCCGTACTCCTGGAACGAGCCGTCGTCGGTGAGGTCGGCAACGTTCTGGCGCGCGGTCCGGTGGCCCCGCTGGTGGCGACGGGCCACCGCGTCGGGCCGGGCGTCATCGTCGAGCAGTGCCCGACGTCGAACGAGCTCGGCCAGATCGGCCCGTTCCTCGGTGACAGCATGATCGCGGTCGACCGGTAGCGCCGCAGGTTCGTTCACCGGCGTGACCGTGACCAGGACCTGGCCGGCCTCGACGGTGTCACCCACGGCCACCCGCACAGCCGCCACCCTGACCTGGGTCTCGCTCAACAGAGGGTGCTCCATCTTCATCACCTCGAGCACGGCCACCGGGTGACCCGGTTCCACCAGGTCGCCAACAGCAACTGGGAGTGCGGCGACGGTGGCTGCCATCGGGGCCCGCATCTCGACGTCGGTCACCGTGTCACGTCGGCCCCGTGGCCGTGCTTGGCCCGGATGGCTTCGAGGAACCGGTGCACCGCTCCGGCGCTGTAGATGGTGCGGGGCGAGTCGAAGATCTCGAAAGCGTGCTGCGTGCCGGGTAGTTCGACGTAGGCCACCGGATTTTTCGACTCCTGCCGCAACTGGGCCACGAAGGAACGGGCCTGCTCCACGGGCACCAGGGAGTCATTGACTCCATGGATGACCATGAACGGGGGTGCGTCGGGGTTGATCCAGCTCATCGATGAG
>JBDTBS010000268.1:0-21213 GCA_039924035.1 Aquihabitans sp.
CGTGATCCGCCTCGAACGTCGTGTCGAGCGACCGAAGTGGGTGATGGTGGCCGTTCCCGTGCTGTCGCTGCTGGCCGCGTTGCTGGCCGGAGCGCTGCTCCTCTCGGTGAGCGGTAACGATGCCCTCGACACCTACGAACGCATCCTCGACCGGGCCATCTTTTCCGACGGGGCGCTGACGTCCACGTTCGTGGCCGCCACACCCCTGCTGTTCACCGGCCTCGCCGCCGCGGTGGCGTTCCGCATGGGCATCTTCAACATCGGCGGCGAAGGTCAGTTGATCATGGGCGCGGTGGGGGCCTCGGGCGCCGCCCTCGCCCTGACCGACCAATCCCCCGCGCTGGTCCTGGTGGCCATGATCGCCGCTGGTGCAGCAGCCGGCGCGGCCTGGGCGGGGATTGCCGGGGCCTTGCGGGCCTGGCTCAACACCAACGAGATCATCACCTCACTGATGCTCAACTATCTGGCCGCCAACCTGGCCGGCTACCTGATCTTCGGGACGAAGTCGCATTGGCGGAAGCTGGAGGGTTCTGGGCTCATGTTCCCGCAGGGGCGCCCGATCGCCATGGACCACTACTGGCAACCCATCCAGCTCGGGTCGGTGTCTGTTCCTCTCGGCTTCGTGATCGGCGCCGTGGTCGCCGTTGTGCTGCTGATCGTGTTCCGCCGCACGCGCTTCGGGTTCCAGGTGACGGTGATCGGTGACGAACCACGGGCCGCCCGGTACTCGGGCATCCGCACCAAGCGCACGATCTTCGGGCTCATGGCCTTGTCGGGAGCGATGGCCGGCCTGGGCGGGGCCAGCGACATCGGCGACAGCCGCCATGTGCTCGACCCGAAGGGCCTCGGCCAGGCCGGCTACGGCTACACCGGCATCGTGGTGGCGGCCCTGGCTCGACTGAACCCGGTGGCGGTGGTCTTCACTGCCCTGGTGATGGGTGGGCTCAACAACGCCGGACGAGCGCTGCAGGGCCCCGACTTCCCGGCCGGGCTGGTCGGCACCCTTCAGGCCATGCTGCTCATCTTCACGTTGGCCGGTGAGTTGTTCACCCGCTACCGGGTCCGCCTGCCATCCAGGACGGCCAAAGACCCCGCACCGGCCGATCATGACCAACCATCCGAACCCGCGATGGGAGCCGAAGCATGAACGACAACCTGTTCGTGATCATCGCGGTGTCGGCCGCGTTCTACGGCACTCCCTTGCTCTTGGCGGCCCTCGGCGAGGTACTGACCGAACGTTCTGGTGTCCTCAACCTCGGCGTCGAGGGGATGATGCTCATGGGGGCGGTGGTGGGGGCATGGACTTCGATCAATGCCCCGGGCACCGGGTGGTTCGTGGTGCTGTTGGCCATCCTGGCAGCCTCGGTGGCCGGTCTGATCACCGCGCTGATCCACGCGTTCCTGGTCATCACACTGCGGGTGAACCAGATCGTGTCGGGACTGGCCATAACAATCTTGTGCGGGGCCGCCGGCCTGTCGTCGTACCTGGCCAACACCTGGGAGCTGTCGAAGGGGCCGGTACCCCACCGCCTGCATCCCTTTGCCATTCCGGTGCTATCGGACGTCCCGGTGGTCGGCCCGATCCTCTTCGACCAGAACCCGCTCACCTATGCCGCGTGGGGACTGGTGGCCCTGCTGTCGTGGTACCTGTTCCGTACCCGAACCGGGCTCCACCTGCGGGCCGTCGGAGAGTCGCCCGAGACAGCTGATGCCATGGGCATCAGCGTGGCTCGCTACCGCTACGCGCACACCATGGCCGGCGGCGCACTGGCAGGGGCCGGCGGAGCGTTCTTCCCCCTGGCAGTGATCCCCCTTTGGTCCGACGGCATCACCGGTGGCCTCGGCTGGATCGCCATCGCTCTGGTGATCTTCGGCTTCTGGCGACCAGACCTCACCTTGGTGGGGGCCTTCCTGTTCGGCGCTTTCTCCCGCCTGGGCTTCACCCTGCAGGCCCGCAACGTGAACGTGCCCACCGAACTGCTCAACTCGCTCCCCTACCTGATGACCATCATCGTCTTGGTGGTGGTGTCATCGGGTTGGTCACGTCGACGGCTGGGCGCGCCTGCTGCCCTCGGCAAGGCCTACGAGCGCGAGGCTCGCTGACAACACCATCAGCGCCCCGCCCGCCACCGCTGGCGAAGGGCGGTGCGACCGACGGGCCTTCGCAGCGATGGAAGCCGCGTGGCAGGCTGCGGGCATGACCGCCGTCAACCCCACCGATGCCACCGATGCCGAGGACCGAGAAGAACTCACCTGGGAGATCTTCGGTGAGGCCACCCGAGAGTTGGCCGAGATCGTTGCCGAGTCGGGCTGGATTCCCGACCTCGTGGTGGCCGTGGCCCGTGGCGGGCTGACGGTGGCCGGGGCCCTGTCCTACGCCCTCGGGGTGAAGAACTGTGGGGCCATCAACGTGGAGTTCTACACCGGCGTCGACTCCCGCCTCGACGTACCCGTGGTGCTGCCCCCCAGCCTCAACCTGCTCGACGTGACCGACCTGCGGGTACTGATCGCCGACGACGTGGCCGACACCGGCCACACGTTGCGTCTGGTGCAGGAAGTGCTGTCCCAGCACGTGGCCGAGGCCCGCACCGCGGTGCTGTACCACAAGCCTCAATCGGTGATCACTCCCACCTACGCCTGGAAGGCCACCGACGCGTGGATCAACTTTCCGTGGTCGGCCCTTCCCCCGGTAGCTGGCCTCCCACCCCGCTGACAGACCGCGGACGGTGCTCAGCACCGACAGGGTGGCGGGCATGATGGCTGCCCTCAGCCGTAGCGAACGGCGGTTCCGCGACTGGCGGGACATCAGGGCGGCCGGGACCGCGGTTGTCGGACAGGGATACGCGGCCTCAGGACTGGGACTAGCATCTCGGGTTCGGCGTGAGAGGCCAGGGGGCTTTGTGGCGATACAACCGTGGTTGAGAGCTGTGTTGAGCATCGGCCTGCTCACTCTCGTGGCCTGCCAACCGAAACCCCCCGAGCCGGTGGTGGCCGATGCCTTCACCGTGATCTTCATCGGCGACACCGAACCCCGGATGCGGGGCAACACCGATGCCGAGGTGGCCGGGGCGGTCCGAAACCTGGTCAGCTTGAAGAGCAACCGGGTCCGCTACTTCAATGCCAACGGCGGAAAGCAGTACCGAATCGATCCCAAGCTGGTGATCCTCGGTGGTGACATAAGTGCGGATCGGACCACATCGATCGCCGCAGACCTGCCGCTGTACGAGCCGCTTTACCGCGCCGGTGTCCCCTTCATCGCCGGGTTCGGTAACCACGATTGGGACTCAATATGGAACGCGGACCCCCACAGCGAGGCCGGCCAGTTGTCGAACGAGGACACCACTGCGTTCACCCGTGAGACCTACCGACGCTCGGCCGCCATGGCTGGAGGAATTACCTACCAAGAAGTGGCCCCTTCCGCCTCACACGGACCCACCACCTTTTTCGCCACCTTCCGGGGCGTCGACATCGCCAACTTCAACACGTTCCTCTATGAGCCGTCCTACGACTACCCGCAGGACAGCCCCCTGGGTTGCACTGCGTCGACGTCGGGGCCCTGTCCGCTCTTCCGAAGCGCCGAACCTCAGATCGCGGCGATGGATACGATCGCCCGTCGGAGCCCGAAGCGGACGATGCTGGTCGTCCAGCACTATCCGTTGAGCACCAACCGTTTGTTCTGGAGCGATTACGGGGCCACGGGCCGCACCTACGAGCAGCGACGGCAACGGTTGCTGCAGTTCATGGCCACCCACGACAAGGTTGCACTGTTCGCGGCGCACAACCACACGTCCAAGAAGACAATCCACGAGGTCAACGGCCGCATCGTGGGCGAGTACATTGCCCCCTACTTCGGCGGCGACGGGGGACATGACCCTTCGAGGGCTGGGGGCTCTCTGGCCATCCTGGTTTCACCGACCAAGGGCATCCTCGAGGTCAAGGAACTACCACCCGGCTGATCGGGAGCGCAGCGGGACACGCCCACTCCGTCGTGGATCGTGGATCGTGGATCGTGGCTCGGTCGCTGGTCCCGGCCGGCGACCAGTAGAAGAGTCCGGTGTGGCGATGTGCGGTGTCCACGTTGCAACCGCGATCAGCGAACGACAGCGTTCGTCGACGTCTAGGCTCCGACTCATGCCGTCACCCGAGATCGAGGAAACGCCCCCACCCCGGATCGCGCCCGGAACCCGCAAGGACGTCGGACTCCTCGGGTGGACCATCTCGTGGGTATCAGGGCGCGTGGCCGGCACCGGACCACCGAACCTGTTTCTCACCTTCGGCCGCCACCGCAAGCTTTTCCGGGGATGGCTCCGCTTCGCCGGGCGACTGATGCCGGGCGGGACCTTTCCCCGCCGCGAGACAGAACTGGTCATCATCAGGGTGGCCCACCTGAAGGACTGCCGCTACGAGTTCGATCACCACGTCCAGTTGGGGGCCAAGGCGGGGGTGACGGCGGCCGACGTGGAGCGGCTCCTGGCCGGACCAGAAGCGGACGGTTGGACCTTCAGAGAGCAGGCCATCCTGCGGGTGGTGGATGCCATCCACCACGACGGCGATGTCAACGACGAGACCTGGGCCGGCCTGGCCGCCCACCTCGACGACGAGCGGTGCATCGAGTTGGTCTTCCTGGTGGGCCACTACGAGATGCTGGCCACCGCCATCACCACCCTGCGGGTACAACCCGACCAGCACCGGCGCTGAGACAGCCGCCGGTAGGTTCACCCGATGCCCGCCGATGCTCCCCGCCCACTTCCCCGGGGTCGACACACTCTTTCCCGCTCCGAGGTATCGGCCGCGCAGCGAGACCGGATCCTCGACGGGCTCGCCGAGGCCATGGCCGACAAGGGCTACGTCGGTACCTCGGTGACCGACATCATCAAGCGGGCGGGCGTGTCCCGGGAGACCTTCTACGAACTTTTCGAGTCGAAGCACGACTGCTTCCATGCCGCCTTCGCCATGGCCGGCGACATGCTGCTGGCTCGACTCAGTTCCCTGGCCGAGGCCCACGGCAGCCGCGAGGAACGGCTCGATGCCCTGTTCGATGCCTACTTCGAGAGCCTGGTCGAGTTCCCGGCCTTTGCCCGTCTGTTCTTGGTGGAGGCCTATGCCGCCGGCCCTGAGATCATGGCCCTCCGTGCCGACCGTCAGCGTCTGATCGCCGCCGCGCTGGCCGATCTGCTCGATCTCCACGATGCCGACGGCCGCTTCGCCTGTGAGCTCGTCGTGGCTGGTGTCGGTGCCCTGGTGACCACGCCCCTGGTTCGCGGCGACCAGGCAGCCCTGGCCGCCGTGCGAGCGCCGCTCACGGCGTTCGCCCTCCGCCAGCTCGGGCCCGTAGCAGCCACCGAAACCACCTGACAGCCCCAAACCCCAAGCGGGCATGCTTCGCGGGTCAGGGCGTCCATTCGAGGGCTCGGAAGTTACCCAGGCCGGTGGGGTCCAGGAGGGCCTCGGCCTCACCTATTCGACTGCGGGCCGCTATGGCCGCCAGGTCGATCTGGCCGTCGGGACGGGCATGCCAGACTGCTCGGCCCTCCTCCACCAGTCCGTCGATCCCGTGGGCCTGCAGGAACTCGGCCTGGGTCCGGTCGAGGTCGGGTTCGCGAACCGTGGCCAACTGGTCGACAGCCACCTCCACGGTGATGTCGCACGAACCTGGATCTACCAACGGGTCGTGGCCCCGGCCATGACCGGCGTATGTCCTCAGCCACTCGGGCCACGGTCGTCGGGCCATCTCGCTGGAACGAGAGGCGTAGTCGAAGACCAGGACCCGCCCTCCGGCTCCGGCCAGGTCGAGCGCGTCGGCCAACCACTCGGCCGACGCGGCCTGCACCGGGATGCGGGCACCAAGGTCGGCATCTCTCCCCGCCCGCCCCCGACACCAGGCTGCCCGTCGGTCTTCCAGAGGTACATAGCCCTCGGCCAGGCGGGGGCCACCGTCAGCGGTCTCATCGGCTCGGACCACCACCTCGCACCAGCCCACGTCGGCCAGGATGACCTGGCCGAAGGGCAGGTTGTCGAGCAGCTCGTTGGCCAACACCACCACTGGGCCCGGTCCGAGCTCGCCCACAGCAGGTAGATCGACTCGGCTGGTAGCCCCGTCGGGATGGGTCTCCCACTGGGTCTGTGCCGGTTCCACCAGGATCAGGTCGAGGGCATCCAGACAACGGGGGCGGGCAGCCAGGATGGTGCGGGCCAAGGTGCCCGGGCCAGCACCGGCTTCCACCACCACGAACTGTTCCGGCTGGCCCCGTTCGTCCCACCAGGCATCCAGGGCCCGGGCCACCACGGCACCGAAGAGCGGCCCGACCTCGGGGCTGGTCAGGAAGTCGCGCCGACGCCCGGCTCCGCCACCGCGGGCATAGAAGCCGAGACCAGGGGTGTAGAGCGCATGGCCCACGTACTCGTCGAACCCGATCGGCCCGTTGGCTCGGATGTAGTCGATGATGGCCCGCTCGAGGTCAGCGCTCACGACGCCGCCGGACGCGTTGAGATCGAGCAGAAGAACGTGGACCCAATGCGCGGACATGGCCTCGACGGCCTAGGCCGCACCGCACACGCGAGGCAACCATGGGTTGGTTCAGCCGGCGGCGAAGGCGAAGGTGGCGCCGTTGGCCATGTCGGTGAAGAAGTTGGGGTAGACACCCAAGCCGATGGCCACGATGGCCGTGATGGCAATGGCCGCGATCAGCGGGACGGGCAGCTTGATGGGGCTGACGTCGCCGTCGGGAGCGTCTTCCATGAACATGACCCGCATGACGTTCAGGTAGTAGCCGAGGCTCACCACCGAGTTGATGGCCATGATCACCGCCATGGCGTAGGCAGCCGAGGTTCCGGCGCTGATCACACCGGTGAACAGCTGGAACTTGGCGATCCAGCCTACGGCCGGCGGGATGCCACCGAGACCGAACAGGAACAGGGCCATGACGACGGCCAGACCCGGGGCGTAGGTGAACAGTCCGCCCCACGAGGCGATCTCACCGCTACCGGTACGCCGACTGACCGAGATGATCACCGCGAAGATGCCGAGGTTCAGCACGGTGTAGGCCAGCAGGTACATGATCACCGTGGACAACACGTTGGCGCTGCTGTCGGCATTGGCTCCGACTACGGCCAGCGGGGCCAGGATGAACCCGGCTTGGGCCACCGATGAGTAGGCGAACAGGCGCACGATGTTGGTCTGGCGCAGGGCGATCACGTTGCCCACCGTCATGGTGAGGGCGGCGAGCACGAACATCATCGGGCGGATGATGTCGGCCTGGCCGTAGAAGGCGATGAACACCAACTGGAGGATGGCCACGAAGCCGGCAGCCTTCGAAGCCACCGACAAGAACGCGGTAACCGGCGTGGGGGCACCTTCGTAGGTGTCTGGAGACCAGTTGTGGAAGGGGACGGCCGAGATCTTGAAGCCGAACCCGACGAGCACGAACACGATGCCGATGATGGCAATGGGCTCGCTGCCGACTGAGCCGTTGAGCTGGGCGCCGATGTTCACCAGGATGGTGTTGCCGGTGATGCCGTAGATCAGGGACATGCCGTAGAGCATCACGCCGGTGGCGAACACCCCGATGAGGAAGTACTTCATGCCCGCTTCCACACCGGTCTGGGTGCGTTTGCGCCAAGCCGCCAGCAGGTAGGTGGGGATGGAGAGCAGCTCGAAGGCCACGAAGATCGTGATCAGGTCTCGGGCCGACGTCATGATGACCATGCCGAGCACGGCCGCGGTGAGCAGCGTGTAGTACTCGCCTTCGGGATAGTCCCCTTCGGCGATGGCATTGGTGGACAACAAGATGGTGATGTAGCCGGAGAACAAGAACAGACCTGTCAGCACCAGCGAGAACTTGTCGACCACGAAGGCCCCGTCGAACAGCACCCGAGCCTCGGAGTCAGACAAGGCCAAGGTGATGACGGGAATCAATGCGGCCAGGAAGCCGATGCCGGCCAACGATGAGATCAGGCCGCTGTTGCGCTCCGACGACAGCGAGTCGAACACGACGCTGGCGGCGACGGTAGCCACCAAGATCAGCGAAGGCGCGAGCGCGTGCCAGTCGATTACAGGCGTGGTGAACGCCCCGTAGGAGTCCCCCGCAGCGGCAAGGATCGATCCGAGCACCTGGTCAGCTCCCAGAGCCGATGGCAGACAAGCTCTGAACGACGGCCGGGTCAGTGATCTTGAAGAGCAGGTTGGGGTAAATGCCGAGCACCACGATCAACAGCACCAGGGGTGACCACGCGAGGTAGTCGGTGAGGTGCATGTCTTCGATGGGCTCGTTCTCGAACTCTTCGGTGGGCGTACCGAAGGCCACCCGCTGGAGGAGCCAGAGCAGGTAGCTGGCCGCGAACACGGTGCCGATGGCTCCGACGACCATGTAGACCCGGAATAGCTCGATGTTGAGCCCAGCAGCCGGCGAGTAAGCAGCGAGAACGGCGGGGAACTCGCCCCAGAAGCCAGCCAGACCGGGCAGGCCGAGGGAGGCCATGCAGGCGAAGGCCAGCAGCCAACCCAGGCGGGGGGCCTTGATGAGGAGACCGCTGAGCCGCTTGATCTCGAGGGTGTGGTATCGATCCTTCACCGAACCGGCGATGAAGAACAACAGGCCGGTGATGAGACCGTGAGCGACCATGCCGAAGATGGCGGCATTGATGCCCCACGAGGTGAGGGTGGAGATGCCGAGCATCACGTAACCCATGTGGGCCACCGACGAGAAGGCGATGAGCCGCTTCATGTCGGTCTGGGCCAGACAGCCGAGGGCTCCGTAGATGATGCCGATCGCCGCCAGTCCACCGATGACCGGTGCCCACCACTGGGCACCTTCGGGCAGGATCGGGATGGCGATGCGCACGAACCCGTAGGTACCGAGCTTCAGCATGACCGCGGCCAAGATGACCGAGCCCTGCGTGGGGGCCTGGGTGTGGGCATCGGGGAGCCACGTGTGGAACGGGAACATGGGCACCTTGATGCCGAAGCCCATGAAGAAGCCACCGAAGATCAAGATGGCCGTGGTGCGGGCCAGGCCGGCTCCACCCCACTTGGTGAGCTCGATCATCGAGAAGGTGTGCATGAGCTCACCGTCGATGTTGACCTTGGGCGACAGGAAGTAGGTGGCCAGGATGGCCACGATCATCAGCGCCGAACCGAAGGCCGTGTAGAGGAAGAACTTGAGCGATGCGTACTTGCGATCGTCTCCACCCCAGACGCCGATCATGAAGTACATCGGCAGGAGCACGAGCTCGAAGAAGACGAAGAACAGCAGGAGGTCTTGGGCGACGAAACACCCGATCATGCCGGTCTGGAGGAGCAGCAGCAGAGCCAGGAACGACTTGGGGTCGTGAGGCTCAGGGAAGTGGTTCCACGAGTAGATGATCACCAGCGGCACCATGAGCACCGTGAGCGCTATCAGCGGCAGCGATATGCCGTCGATGCCCATGATGTAGCGGCTGTTGATGATCTCGATCCAAGTTTTGTCTTGGAGAAACTGCATTCCAGCGGCCTTGTCGCCATATTCGAAGTCGGCCACGAGGGCCACTCCGACAGCGAGTACCACCAGGCTGGTGGCCAAAGCCACCACCTTGTGCAGGGTCTCCTCCGACTTTGGGATGAGCAGCATGACCGCCGCTCCTACCAAGGGCAGGAACACGACGGCGGTTGCACCCCAGCCGTTGAGCAGGTCCTTCACGTTTGTGACTCCCTCAACTTGCGATCACGATGAGAATGGCGGCCAACACTGCGGCCCCTAGGAAGAAATAGGCGCCGTAGGCCTGGACCTTGCCGGTCTGGGTCTTGCGCAACACTTCACCAGAGCCGTCGGCGGCGGCTCCAGCGCTATTGACCACGGTGTCGATTGCCCCTTGGTCGATGTACTTGTAGATCCAACCGCCGGTGTCACGCAATCCGGTGCCCACGAAATCCACGACCCCGTCGATGACGTTCTCATGGAACCAGTTGGCCGCTCGGGCGATGGGGCCCTTGACGCTTCCGGCGATCACGTCGACGTAGAGGATGTCTAGGCCGTACTTCTTGTCGAGCACCACGTAGCCAGCTCGAGCGAACTTGTTGCGTTCGGTGATCCCTTGCGGGCCGAGGCCCTTCCAGTACCAGAGGTAGGCACCGGCCACGCCGGCCAGGCCGACGAGGGTGGAGACGATGGCGATCCCGATGTTGAAGTTGGGGTGACCAAAGCCGTTGGCCGCGCTCGGGAAGTAGGCCCCAACCGGTTCGACGAAGTGTTCGAAGCGCATGGCCAGCCCATCGGGCACGAAGGACAAGGCCCCCGTGTTGGGGATGTTGGTGAACCCGGCGAAGGTGGCGCCGACGGCCAAGAGGACCAGCGGGATCACGATGCGGGGACCGTTCTCGTGCATGTCGTGGGTGGCCGAAGCACCCCGACGTTCACCGAAGAACACGTACCAGATGGCTCGAGTCATGTAGGCGCCGGTGAGGGCCGCACCCAGGGTTCCCATGACGAGCATGAGCGGGTAGCCGCCGTCGCCGCCGAGCTGTTGGGCACCAACGAGGATCTCGTCCTTGGACCAGAAGCCAGCGAAGGGCGGGATGGCCACGAGGGCCGCGGTGGCCACCATGAAGGTTCGATAGGTCCACGGCATGACCTTGCGCAGGCCACCCATGTCGTCCTTCATCTCGAAGGAGTGGATGTGGTGGGCCAGCGAGCCGGCACCGAGGAACAGGCAGGCCTTGAAGATGGCGTGGGTGAAGAGGTGGAAGATGCCGGCGGTCCAGGCGCCCACACCGAGGGCCATCACCATGTACCCCAGCTGGCTGACCGTGGAGTAGGCGAGCACCTTCTTGATGTCGCTCTGCACGAAGGCCAGCAGGCCGCCGAAGATCAACGTGACGGCACCGATGATGGCCATGATGTTGATGTTGGACGTGCCGATGGACAGGCCGTTGAAGAACACGCCGTAGAGGCGGGCGATCATGTAGACGCCGGCCACGACCATGGTGGCGGCGTGGATGAGTGCCGATACCGGTGTGGGGCCGGCCATGGCATCGGGTAGCCACGTGTGGAGGATGAACTGACCCGACTTGCTCATCACCGCGGTCATGAGCGACAGCGAGCCCACCAGCAGTAGTAGGTGACGGATCTCGCCGGCATTGGCCAGGGTGTTGAGGGTGAGGGTGTCGAAGGTGCGTCCGGCCGCGAAGTACAAGACGATCATCCCGCACAGCAGGCCGACGTCGCCGACCCGGTTGACCAGGAAGGCCTTGAGGGCGGCGTCGGAGTTGGCCTTCTCCTCCCACCAGTGACCGATGAGGGCGAACGAACACAAGCCGACGAGTTCCCAGCCCACGATCATCTGCAACGTGTTGTCGGAGATGACGAAGAACAACATGGAAGCCGTGAACAGGCTGAGGAAGGCGAAGAAATGGGTGTAGCGCCGGTCGCCGGCCACGTAGTCGGTGGAGAAGATGTGGACCAGCAGTGACACGAAGGTGACCACGATGAGCATCAGGGTGGCGAGCCCGTCGATCAGGAACCCAGCATTGATGTCTACGCCGCCGTTGCTCAGCCAGGAGACGGAACGTTGGACCGGTGGGGTCCCGTGGTGCTCCGCTTCGCCATCGGTATCGGCAATGTCGCCGCCGGTGGCTGCTCCTTCGGTGGCCGTAGCCTGCTGATCGCCTTCTTCGGCGGCGGTGGCAGCCATCCGCTCACTGGCCGCGGCACCGAGTTCGCCTTGGAGGACCAGTTCGTGACCGGGTTCGATGACTGGCGGGTTGTTGACCCGGGATACCCAACCGGCACCTACGGCCAGGGCCAGCACGAAGCAGATCGCCACCGAGGCGATACCGATCTCCGAGCCGCCGCGAGGCAGCTTCTTGCCGATGGCCAAGATCAGGACGAAGGAGACCGCGGGGATGAGCGGGATGATCCATGCGTGTTCGAGCATGTTCGATCAGCCCTTCATGGTGTCGACATGATCGATGTCGACGGTTCGGTGGGTACGGAAGATGGCCAGCACGATGGCGAGCCCGACGCCGACCTCGGCGGCAGCCACGGCAATGACGAACAGGGCAAAGACCTGTCCGGACACGGTGCCGGTCATGGCGCTGAAGGCAACCAGGTTGATGTTGACGGAGTTGAGAATCAACTCGACCGACATCAGCACGAGCACGCCGTTGCGACGGGAGATGACACCGTAGACGCCGATGCAGAAAAGTACGGCAGCCAGGATGAGGAACTGGTTGAGCAGCATGGTTGGCCTCAGTCCCGCTTCGAGATCACGATGGCGCCGATCGCCGCGGCCAGTAGCAGCAGCGAGATGGCTTCGAACGGGACGAGATAGGAACTGAAGATGGCGTCAGAGACCGTTTCGACGCGGGTGGGGGCCAGATCGGCGGGGAGCTTGCTGCGACCGAAGCCGTCGAGCAGGCCGTAGATCAAGACGCCGAGCATGACCACTCCGACGCCAGCAGCGACCTTCCAGTTGTCCCGGCTGGCCTTCTCCTGGGCGTCCATGGGTGACTTGGTGAGCATGATGCCGAACAGGAACAGCACCACGATGGCGCCGATGTAGACCAGCACCTGGGTGATGGCCACGAACTCGGCTCCGAGAAGGATGAACTGGGCGGCAGCGCCGGCCAGCACCATCACCAGGTAGGAGGCGGCGTGGACGACGTTGGCGGTGGTGACCAACCGAACGGCCGAATAGATCATCATCGCCGCGATGATGCCGAAGGCAACGTTCTGGGCGACGTAGACGGGGGCGTCTGCGTTGGCGGTGGCTGCTGCGACGAGCATCCCGGTCATCGAGGCACCTTCTTCACCTTGGCCTCGGATCCGGCCTCATAGGGCTCGAAATCTGGCACGGTGCCCATCCACTCGCCAAGACGTTCCTTGTCGTGGAGCAGGTCGGCGATGCGGGGCTCGGAGTATTCGAACTCCGGGCTCCAGAAGATGGCCTCGAACGGGCAGACCTCGACGCAGATCCCGCAGTACATGCACAGCGAGTAGTCGATGTCGAAGCGGTCGATGGCCGAGACGGTGCGCTCCTTGCCGCCGGGGCGACGGGGCGGGGCCTTGACCTTGTGGGCTTCGATGTAGATGCACCAGTCGGGGCAGCTGCGCACGCACAACATGCAGGCCGTGCAGTTGTCCTCTTTGAGGGCAATGACGCCGCGGGCCCGGTCGGTGGGGGTTTCCTTCTCGTGCGGGTACTGCACGGTGGCCGCACCCTTGGACGGTGACGGCGGTTGCAGGAATCGCTTGGCACCTTCGCCGGGCCACAGCGTCTGGGTGAGCTCACCAAAGGTGACCTTCATGCCCTTGAGGAGACCGGTCGGCAGTTTCGGCTTCTTGGCCATCAGAACGCCACCTTCAGAATCGTGGTCGCAAGGATGTTCACGAGGGAGACGGGGATGAGGACGAGCCAAGCAAAGCGCTGTAGCTGGTCTTCCCGCAACCGGGGGAACGTGAAGCGGATGAAGAAGATGAGCCCACCCAGGATGCACATCTTGGTCAGCAGGATTATGGGGCCGAGGAGGTTGAACCAGTTGCTGTTCAGATCGGCCCACGCTGCGGGTACGGCCCAGCCACCCAGGAATAGGGTGGCGCCGATAGCAGCGAAGGCTCCGGCGGCCGCGAATTCGCCGATGAAGAACAGCAGGAAGCGCATGCCGGTGTATTCGGTCATGTAGCCGGTGACCAGCTCGGCTTCGGCGACAGGCATGTCGAAGGGAGTCTGAGCCAGCTCGGCCTGCACGGCAGTCATGAACACCAGGAAGCCGATGAACTGGGAGAGGACGTAGGGGTTGCCGATGATGTCGAGGCCGAAGATCGACCCGTTGGCCTGAGCGGCCACGATGCCCGACAGGTTCATGGTGCCGGCCTGGATGACCACACCGATGACGGCCAGTACGAGGGGAAGTTCGTAGGCGATGAGCTGGCCACCCGCACGAAGGCCACCGATGAGGGAGTACTTGTTGGCCGACGACCAACCGGCCACCAGCACACCGAGGGTGCTGATCGAGGCCACGGCCAGGGCGAAGAAGATACCGCCGTCGAACGCCGGGCTGATGAAGTTCAGGTCGGGCCCGAAGGGAACCACCAGGTAGACGAGCAACACCGTGCTGACCACCAGGTACGGGGCCATCTTGAACAAGAACCGGTCGGCCTTGGCCGGGGTGAGGTCTTCCTTCTGCAACCACTTGCCGACTTCAGCGAGCAACTGCATGGACCCGAAGGGACCAGCTTCCATGGGGCCGAGACGGCTCTGCATGAACGAGACCATCTTGAACAAGAAGAGGTAGACGAAGGTACCGGCCGGCAACAGGACGGCCGCCAAGACACCGACGCTGCGCAGGATGGTCTGCTGCCAGTAGGCGAGTTCGATTCCGAGAACCAGGTGCTTCACCGGTCGATGTCTCCGAGGATGAAGTAGAGGGAGGCAAGAATGGTGATCACGTCAGGAACGAGCACACCGCGGCACACCCACGGAACGACGGCCACGTTGTTGAACGAGGGCGTCTTGATCTTGAGTCGGAACGGGCCCAGCCCGCCCTTGGAGACGAGGTAGTAGCCCATCTCACCGAGCGGGTTCTCGGTGGCGACGTAGGCCTCGCCCGCAGGGACCTTGATGATGCGGGGGACCTTGGCCATGATCGGTCCGGACGGCAGGCCGTCGCAGAGCTGATCGACGATCTTGGTGGCTTCGCGGATCTCCTGGATGCGCACCCAGAAGCGGGCGAACGAGTCGCCGTCGGGGTGAGTCCAGACCTTCCAGTCGACCTGATCCCAGGCCAGACCGACCGGGTGGTCCCGGCGGAGGTCCCAGTCGACGCCGCTGGCCCGAAGGTTGGCGCCGCTGAGGCCGTACTGGAGGGCGACCTCGGCAGGGATGACCCCGATGCCGCGGGTCCGGGCTTCGAAGATCTCGTTGCCGGTGACCAGGTCGTCCATCTCGTCGCAGAAATCGCGAAGCTTGACCATGGCGGCCTTGGTGTCGGCGATCCAGCCCTTGGGCAAGTCGTCTTTCAGGCCACCGATGCGGTCGAAGTAGGGATGGAAGCGACCGCCGGTGACCGATTCGATCTGGTTGAGCACGAACTCGCGGTCACGGAAGGCATAGAAGGCTGCCGTGAGGGCCCCGAGGTGCAGGGCCATGTCGCCAGCGAACAGCGAGATGTTGGCAATGCGGGACAGCTCGAAGAGGATCGTGCGGATCCACTGGGCCCGAGGCGGGGCCTCGACCTCCATGAGCTTCTCGGCGGCCAGGATGAAGGGAACTTCGTTGGCGAAGCTGCCCAGCCAGTCGATGCGGTTCACCAGCGTGGTGACCTGCGGGTAGTCGCGGACCTCGGCCAGCTTCTCGTAGCCACGGTGCATGTAGCCCATGACCGGTTCGGCGGCCAGCACCTGTTCGCCGTCGAGCTTGACGACGATGCGCAGCGTGCCGTGGGTGGCGGGGTGCTGCGGACCCATGTTGAGGGTCATGCCCTCCTGGGTCTCGAACTCCAGGTTGACCCGGCCATCGGCGGCCTGGGCGTTGGCGTAGGCCACCTTCTGGCGATCGCTGATGGCAGTCATCCTGCAGCCTCCGCATCGGTACCGTCGGCGGCGGGCGCCTCGGGGACCTCGGGCATGGGTTCGATGTCGACGATGCCAGGCCACGGCTTCACGTGGCGGGCCAACAGCGGGAAGTCCTTGCGCAACGGATGGCCTTCGAACGCCCCCGGTAGGTACAGCGGAGCGAGATGGCCATGGCCGATCACGTCTATGCCGAACATCTCGTGGAGCTCGCGCTCGTGCCAGTTGACCCCGGCGAAGACGGGAAGCCAGGTCTCGATGGAGAGGTCGTCGTCGGGTAGGTCGACCTTGAGGGTGAGCCCCATCTTGGTGGTGTAGCTCTGGGCCCGGGCGAACACCTGGAACCGGGTGTCGCCGCCGGCGTAGCCGGTGACGATCTCGGTATCGGGCTCTTTCGGCTCGTCAGTGGGCGAGTCCTTGCCGAGCCCGAAGGGGCTGGGTAGCCAGTCGATGGCCGACAGGAACTCGAACGAACGGTGACCGGCCTTATCTCGCAGCACGAAACCGGCGGACCGCCAAGCCTCTCGGGTGACGCGGATCCACAGGTCGTCGCCCGGTCGCACGTGGGTACCGACCACGGCATCGCCGAGCTCTTCGGTGAACAGCTCGATGAGACCCTGTCGGGCTTCGTCGACCTCGGCGGTCTCTTCGGGAGCGGTGTCTACGTCAGCTGACGACAAGGGGATCACCCTTCCAGCGTTCGGCCATGTCTTCCTTGCCGATGCGTTCCTGCAGCAAGACGATGCCTTCGAGCAGGGCTTCGGGTCGGGGTGGGCAACCGGGGACGTAGATGTCTACGGGCACGATCTGGTCGATGCCCTTGGTGACCGAGTAGCTATCCCAGTAGGGGCCGCCGGAGTTGGCGCACGAACCCATGGAGATGACGTACTTGGGGTCGGGCATCTGGTGGTAGAGCCGTTTGATGGCCGGGACCATCTTGTCGGTGACCGTTCCGGAGAAGCAGACGAGGTCTGCTTGGCGGGGGCTGGCCGGCAGGGGGATGACTCCGAGGCGCATGACGTCGTAGCGGGGTGCCCCGAGGGCCGCACCCATCTCGATGGCGCAGCAGGCCAGGCCCCACTGGAAGATCCAGATGGAGTACTTGCGTGAGGTGTTGAGCAGGGAGGTGAGCGGCTTGGGCATCTTCCCGCTCTCGACGAGGCCCATCAGGCCTCCCCGGAAAGTATCGACCCCGAGGGGGCAGGTGCGACGAAGCACGAGGCTCCGTGGAGGGTGTGTCCGGTCAGATCCACTGCAGCACCTTCTTTCGCCAGGCATACAGGATGCCGAGGGCCAGAATGCCGATGAAGGCCATCATCTCGATGGCCCCGAACCAGCCGTAGGCCTCGAGGCGTGTGGCCCACGGAAAGATGAACACGACCTCGACGTCGAACAGGACGAAGAGCAGCGCGAACACGTAGTACCGAATTGGGACTGCAGCCCAGGCTTCGCCCACCGGGTCTACGCCGCTCTCATAGGAGATGTACTTCTCGTCTTGGTGGCGCACCGGTCGCACGAGCTTGCCCAACGACATGACGCCGTAGAGCAGGCCCACTGCGAGGGCGGAGAAGATACCTACGGTGAGGTAGTCGCGGAGGAACTCGGACACGAGTCGGAACCTTAGTGATGGCGATCACGAGGGGCCAAAGAGACGGCCAGCGCGGCAGGAACGCCCGGTCGGGCTTGGACCGGGCTCGGAAACGACGAGCACCGGACGGACCTAGGGGTCAGGCTATCGGCCCACTTGGCCATCCACCTGCGGTTGGAGCCAGGTCCAGAACTCCTTGGTGGCTTCCTCGGTCATATGGGCCCCGTCGGGGCGGAGTTCGGCATCGGTATCGGTGCCGCCGGGGCCGCTGCACACCCGGTCGGCATAGGGGACGACGGTGACGTCGTCGTAAGAGGCCAGCACATCGGCCAGCGTCGCGTTGACCACTCGGAGCCGCTCGGCGTCGTACTCCTCACCGTTGCTGGCCGCCGCCTCCCAACGGAAGCAGGGCACGTCGAGCCAGAAGATCGGTGCCGCCGTTTCGGCTCGGATGGTGTCGGCAGCCTTGTGCACCGCCGCCCGGTAGGTGGTCTCCCACTCGTCGGTACCGACCACGATCCGCTGCCCGTCCTGGTCTATGTCGAACAGTTGACGCAGGCCGAGCGTGACCACGACGGCATCGGGGTCGCCGTCGAGACCGTCCAGGTCGCCGTTCAATCCCTGCTGCCAACGTTCGGGCCAGGTGGGACAAGCGGCGGAGGCCTCGTCGATGGACGTTCCGGTGAAGATGCGCTGGCCGACGATGTCGCAGTGCGGTTCGTAGACCCCTTCGACCCGGTACGGGAAGTCGTCGGGCACGACCCCTGCCAGTTCCCAGGCCAGCGAGTCGCCGAGCACCATCACGCTCTGGTCGGTGTTCTCGGCACCGGAGGCCCTTTCGCCACCGCTGGTTGGAGGCTGGTTGGTGGTGGCCCCCGCGGTGACCAGCAACAGGATGGCAAGCACACCGACGAAGGCCCCACCGAGCACCAGTCCCTGCCGGCGGATCCGCCACTGCTGACGGTGGATGGGGCGTTCCAGATACCAATAGGTGAGCTCGGCCAGAACCAGGGCGATCGCCACCCGCACCACGTCGAGGACGACCGGCGACAAGCCGGTGCGTTGCACGGTCAGAAAGACGATGACCGGCCAGTGCCACAGGTAGAAGCTGTAGGAGATGGACCCGAAGTGGCGGCTCACGGGGTTGCCGAAGATCCACGCCAGCGGACCGACTTCGGCCCGGGCACAAGCGAAGATGAACACCGCCGCCGTGACGGCGATCAAGACGAAGCCGCCGTTGGTGTAGACGGCGCGGCTGTGGTCCGAGAACAGCAGCATCATGGCCACCAGGCCGGCGAAGGCCACGGTGCCGATCCAGGCCGCGTGGGCCCGGGCTCGGGGCGTGTCCCACCGTTCCCGCCACAAGATGAGGGCCAACATGACCCCGACCACCAGGCCCTGACCGCGGGTGTCGGTTCCGTAGTAGGCCCGGGACAGGTCCACGTCACCTAGCGAGAGGTGGCGCATCCAAAGTGCCGAGGCCACCAGGGCCACGCTGAGGCCCACCAGCATCTTTCGTTTGTCGAAGCGGGTGATGAATGCCAGGGCCAAGAAGACAAAGGGCCACACCAGGTAGAACTGCTCCTCGATGGCCAGCGACCAGGCGTGGCGCAGTGGCGAGAGCGTGAACGACGAGAAGTAAGACTGGGCCGACCAGATGAAGTGCCAGTTGGCCACATAGAAGAGGGTGAACAGTCCGTCACCTCGCAGGTCGGGCCATTCCTTGGCCCCGCCGAGTACGCCGGCAGCCACGAACACTCCAGCGAGCACGGCCAGCAGCGCCGGACCGAGGCGACGGACCCGGCGGCGAAAGAACGTGCGCAGGTCTATGCGGCCGGAATGTTCGTATTCCCGCACCAGCAGGGTGGTGATGAGGTACCCGGACAGCACGAAGAAGAAGTCCATCGACACCCAGGCGCCGGGCAGCCTGGTGACACCGTCGAGGTGGTAACCGAGGACCACGCACATCATCACGCCGCGGGTGCCGTCGAGAAGCGGACGGTGCGTGATCTTGGCCGGTTGTACGTCCGACAATGGACCTTCCAACTCCGTGGGGTCGGGCGGTCGGACCGACCGTCTGAGACAAGTCGAGTATTACATCCACCGCCGCGACGACAGCATCCCCCCACCGTGGCCGCGGGCATGTTGCCCGCCGCGGGACGAACCTGTGTAACATCGCGCCGTGTTCGCCTACCTAGATGCCGCAACCGGAAGCATGATCGCCGCAGCCTTCGCAGGGGGTATTGCGGGTATAGCGGTCTTGTTCCGCATGTACAGCTACCGCATCCTCGGCGTGTTCTCGAAAAAGTACCGTCGCAAGGCTGAGATGAACCAAGGCGACCTGCTCGGCGTCGACATCGATCCTGAGACCGGCCTGCCCACCGACCCTGAAGCTGCTGCCGAGGTATTGTCCGGCAACCAGGGCGACGCCTCCGTCAAACCTTGACCAGCCCAGACCCCGGATCGTTCCGCGATCCGCTTTCACGCGTCTACGTCAGCGGCGACGAAGTTCTGCGGGGCCTCTCCGACGGAGGCCTACGCGAGTTCGAGTTGGTCGACGGGGCGCCGTTCTTCGAGTCCCTCATGAGCGATGGCTCGGTGGTAGCCACCGAGCTGCTCCCCGCCGATTCCCACCCGCTGCACGAGCAGTGGTCCGGAGTCCTGCGCCACGAGCGGATCCCAGTGATCTCGTACCCGTACGAGTGGACCTTCGAGATGCTGCGAGATGCCGCTCTACTGCAGATCGACGTGGCCCGACGGTCCATCGAGGCCGGTTTCAGCACCAAGGACGCCACCTCGTACAACGTGGTGTTCCAGGGCAGCCAGCCCAAGTTCATCGACGTGGGTTCCTTCGAGAAGGCCCGCCCCGGCGAACCCTGGCCCGGGTACCGCCAGTTCTGCGAACTGTTCCTCAACCCGCTGGTCGTCCAGGCGGCCACTGGCGTGCACTTCCATCCTTGGCTGCGGGGAACCCTCGACGGGATCAGCGCCTCAGATGTGGCCGCTGTCGTTCCCTTGCGCAAGCGACTGTTCCGTGGGCTGGCCGTCCACGTGACCCTCCATGCTCGAGCCGAGCGTCGCTACGCCGAAGCCGACGGCGACGTGAGCGATGAGATGCGCCAGGCCGGGTTCGGGCCCAAGATCGTGTTGGCCCAATTGGCCAACCTCGACAAGGCCGTCCGCCGCCTGAAGTGGAAGGCCCAGCGGTCCGAGTGGTCCGACTACTCCGACCGGGCCCACTACGTGGGCGACGACCTTCCGGCCAAGGACGCCTTCGTGGCCTCTGCTGTCGAGGACCTGGCCCCCGACATGGTGGTCGACTTGGGAGCCAACGACGGCCGCTTCTCGAAGCTGGCCCTGGCCCATGGGGCCAAGTACGTGGTGGCCCCCGATGTAGACCACCTGGTGGTCGACAAGCTCTACCGCCATCTCCGCGAAACCGGCGAGAACCGAATTCTGCCGCTGGTACTAGACCTGGCCAACCCTTCCACCGGCCTGGGCTGGCGTGGACGCGAGCGCCAGTCCTTCACTGATCGTGTCCGTCCCGACCTGGTGCTGTGCCTAGCGGTGATCCACCACCTGGCTCTCTCCAACACGGTGCCGTTCGAGGAGATCGTTGCTCTCCTCGCCGACTTCGATGCCCCACTGGTGGTCGAGTTCCCCCATCCCAACGATCCGATGGTCAAGCGGTTGCTGTCACGCAAGCGCAAGGGCCTGTTCGACCACTACGCGCAGGACAACTGGGAGCAGGCCTTGGCCACCCGGTTCACCGTAGACAAGTCGGTCCTGCTGCCGTCAGGAACTCGCACGCTCTACCGCTGCTCGCCCATCACCGGGTCGACACCGGTAGATGGCTGACGAATCCGACCCGGGCGACAAGGCTGACCTTCCCGAGCCGCGTGCGGATGCCGCTCGGACCGAAAATGGCGCCAGACCCCTCACAGCCGGTGTGCCCGCAGCTCTGAACGAGCCTTCCGGTGGCGGCCGTCGCTATCGGGCCGAGCCGGCCAGCGATGGCGAGCCCCGTCACCCGGCGGTGCGCCGAGAACTGCGGGCCTTCGCCGCACTGTTCGCTCTCAGCGG
>JBDTBS010000269.1:0-5661 GCA_039924035.1 Aquihabitans sp.
GTCTACGAGGGTCGAGTCGTCAACATCACCAAGTTCGGTGCGTTCGTCAGCATCCTCCCGGGCCGTGACGGTCTGGTCCACATCTCCAAGATGGGTGGCGGAAAGCGCATCGAGAAGGTCGAGGACGTGCTCGAGCTCGGCCAGGCCATCTCCGTGAAGGTCGATGACGTCGACCCCAACGGCAAGGTGTCGCTCACCCCGGTCGAGCCGCTGGTCCCCGGTGGCTCGTCCGCCGGTGGCAGCGACGCAGGCTCGTCGGACAAGGGCTCCTCATCCGAGAAGCGTTCGTCCGGTCGGGACTCGTCTGACAAGGGCTCGTCTGACAAGGGCTCGTCTGACGAGGACTCGTCTGACAAGGACTCCGGCCCCGCCCGCGAGTCGGTGTCGTTCGAGGATTCCTTCGACGCCGAGATCCGCGAGGAATTCGGTGACCTCGGTCCCGGTTCCGAGCGTCCTTCCGGTGGCGACGGTGGTCGTCGTGGCGGAGGCCGCCGCGGTGGCGGACGCCGCTGACCCACCAGCAGCATTGAAGTAGCCAGATGGCCCCGGTCCTCGGACCGGGGCCATCGGCCTTTTTCGGCCGACCGAACTAAGGTCGGCGACTCCCGGAGACCTCTCGACGTGACCATTCAACGCACCGATCTTTCATCCGGCCTCGCCGTGGTCACCGACACCATGGAGGGCGCACGGTCGGCCAGCTTTGGATGCTGGGCGCGTGTGGGCGGACGCGACGAGGTCGATGCTCAAGCCGGGGTATCCCACTTTCTCGAGCATCTGCTGTTCAAGGGCACCACGTCTCGGTCGGGCCGGGAGATCTCCGAATCGATCGAAGCAGTGGGTGGCGAGCTCAATGCCCACACCAGCCACGAGCACACCGCCTTCTACGCCCGGGTGCCAGCGGCGGCAGCCTCCATCGGGCTCGAGATGTTGACCGACGTGGTGACCGCCCCCGCGTTCGATGCCGATGATGTGGATTCGGAACGGCAGGTCATTCTCGAAGAACTGCACCAGTCCGAAGACGAGGGCGACGACCGAGTACACACGTTGGCCCACGAGGCCTTGTGGGGCGGGCATCCGCTCGGTCGGGAGGTCCTCGGCTCCTTCGAGACCATCGACGGCATGTCGCACCCCGGCATAGTCGAGTTCCTGAATCATCACTACCACCCGGGCAACCTGGTCCTGGTGGCCGCTGGTGCCGTCGACCACGACGAGGTGGTGGCCGCCGGTGAGCGGTTCGAGCGCCGAACCGGCTCGGACCGTCCAGTGCGCCACGCTCCCGATTCCAGCGCTCCCGTCGAGCGGTTCGCCCTAGTGCGCCGGCCCCTCGAACAAGCGCACCTAGCAGTGGTGTGGCCCGGCGTGGCTGCCGACGACCCCGACCGATATGCGCTCAGCATCTGCAACCAGATCTTTGGTGGGGGCCTGTCCAGCCGGCTCTTCCAAGAGATCCGGGAGACCCGAGGGTTGGCCTACTCGGTGTTCTCGTCTCGCGCCGCCTACAGCGATGCCGGGTCGGTCGTGGCCTATGCCGGTACCGGTGCCGAACGGGTGTCGGAGGTCCGCAAGCTCATCTTGGCCATTGCCGCCGAGCTCGTGTCCGATGGCATCACCGATCGAGAGTGGGAGGTGGCCCGCGGGTTCCTCGAAGGGGCCTCGCTCCTCGGCCTCGAAGACTCCGGCAGCGTCATGGCCCGCCTCGGCAACCACGTGTGCGCCAAGGGACGGGTCACTCCCGTGGAGGAACAACTGGCCAAACTGCGGGCCGTCACCCCCGACGATGTGCAGCGGGTGGCCAAGCGGATACTCGGCGCCGAACCGGCGGTGTGCGGAGTCGGCCCCTTGACCGAGACGGACCTGGGCGCGTGACAGAACGCCCCAAGCCGACTCTGTCGCTCGTTCCCGGCCTGGATGGTGTGCGGGGCCTGGCGGTGGTCGTGGTCGTGGCCTATCACCTCGGACTGATCGAGGGCGGGTTCCTCGGCGTCGACGTGTTCTTCGTGCTGTCAGGTTTCCTGGTGACGTCGCTGCTGCTGGTGGATGCCCGTCAGGGGCCGATGCGGCTCCGGGCCTTCTGGCAACGTCGAGTACGTCGGTTGGCGCCGGCTGTGCTCGTCATGGTTCCGGTGGTCCTGGCCGGAGCCATGCTCAGCGGTTGGCCCCGTACTCGACTGGGTGATGCGACCGTCGACGGCGTAGCCACCCTCACGTGGTGGTCCAACTGGCGGCAGGCCAGCGGGGTCTCCTACTGGGCCATCGACACGCCGAGCTTGTTCCGGCATGCCTGGAGCCTCTCGGTGGAAGGGCAGTTCTACATTTTGTGGCCGTTGCTGGTGGCCGCCGCGGTGTGGTGGGCTCGGCGTAGGCAAAGATCGGTGAAGGCCGTGGTGGGAGCTGCCGCCGGCATTGGGATGATGGCCAGTGTCACGTGGATGACAGTGCTGTCTCGTGGTCTCGGCGACGCCGACCTCTCGCGGGCCTATGTAGGCACAGACACCCGGCTGTTCGCCCCGTTGATCGGCTGCCTCTTGGCCTGTTGGTGGTCGGCTCGACGTCGATCCATCGAGCGATTGGCCCGCCGATCCGATGCCGCAGAGTTCAACAAGCCGCTCACACCGGTGGCTGTCATAGCCTCCTTGGCCCTCGCGTGGCTCATGTTCGCTTCCCACCCGTCCGATCCTTGGCTCTACCGCAACGGAGGATTTCTCCTTGCTGCAGTGCTGGCCGCCGTCCTGATCGCCGCCGTGGTGCTGGCCACCACGTTCGCCGGCGCCGGAAGGTTGCCGCTGGCCCTTCGGTGGACCACCCGACGTGAACTGCGGTACCTCGGTCACCGTTCGTATGCCATCTACCTCTGGTCGTGGCCGGTGCAGATGCTGATCGAGCACCGCTTCCCTTACGCGCCTCGCTGGGTGGTGTGCGTTGCCGTCGCCGCGGCCGTGTTGATCCTGGCCGAGGCTTCGCACCACGCGGTGGAGAGGCCGGCCCGTCAGGGAACGACGTGGGCCCACCGCAACCGGCGGCGACCGGCGCTGGCCTTCGGTGTGATGCTGCCGGTGTCTGCGCTCCTGTTCACCGCGGCCTGGGCCCAGCAACCGCCGGCCCACGAACGGGTGACCACCCGAGATGCTGTCGACGAAGGGCTCCACCGCCGGCCGCCGCGGGCCGCTCCGTCTGCGGTGCCCGCCGACCACAAGGTGATGATCATCGGGGACAGCCAGGCCTACACGGCGGGAAGATACGCCCCGACGGGCACCCGCCTGCCCGAGGGTCTGGCCAGCGTCGACACCCGGGGCGTGGTCGGGTGCGGGATCGTGTCAGGGTCGGGCTACGACTACTACCTCAACGACGGGTGGATGGCAGCCGTGCGCGGCGGTTGCGACCAGCAACTGGCCGTCGAAGAGGTCGGTCTCCAGGGACGTCCCGATGTGGTGGTCATGATGCCAGGGGCCTGGGACCACGAGGCCGTCCGGGGCCCCGACGGCACGGTGTATCCGTCTCGGTCGCCGAAGTTGGCCGACCTCTTGGTGGATCGTCTGGTGGCTCGGGCCACCGCGGCCCACGCGGTGGGGGCCCAGTTCGTGATGGTGGCGTGGGCCTGCCCTGGCCCCGACCAGCCGCCCGCTCGTCGGGACCCGGAATACATCGACTGGATCAACCATGTCTTGGACCGGGCCGCCAAGGCAGCCACCCGTGACTACGGCGTCGATGCCTGGGTCCTGCTGCCCCCCGATCCGGTGTGCGTCGGTGGCGACCCCGCGGGCGAGCCCACCGATGCGCGTCTGGTGGCCACTCCCGACGGGATGCACGTCGAGGACGACCTGGGTGGTCTCTGGTACTGGTCGGCGTGGATAGCGCCCGGCCTCCGCGACCACTGACCTCGACCGTCGGCAATACTTCCGGGCATGGGACTACTCGAAATGAATGCCTCGTGACCGTCGCCGTCGGGGTCTTCGGTGCCGCCGGTCGCATGGGGTCCACCGTGTGCCAGGCAGTGGCTGCCGACCCGGACCTGACCCTCGCCGCCGCTGTGGATCCTGGGGCGACGGGGAAGTCGCTCGGTCAGATCACCGGCATCGCCACCGACCTGGAGATCGTGGGCCGGGCTGATCACCTCGGTGTGAAGCCCGACGTGATGATCGACTTCACCGTGTTGGAAGCGGGCCGTGAGAACCTGGCCTGGTGCGCGGCCAACGGTGTGCACGCCGTGGTGGGTACCACCGGGTTCACCGAGGACGACCTAGAAGCGTTCCGTCGCACCTTCACCACCAGCAACTGCCTGATCGCCCCCAACTTTGCCATCGGTGCCATCTTGATGATGCGCTTCGCCGAGTTGGCCGCCCCCTGGTTCGACACCGCCGAAGTCATCGAGTTCCACCACGATGCCAAGGTCGATTCGCCGTCCGGAACGGCCATGCGCACCGTGGAACGCATGGCCGCCGCCAGCCAGGAGTGGGCTCCCGATCCCACCACCACCCACACGGTGGCCGGCGCTCGTGGTGGCGAAGGCCCGTCGGGTATCCGGGTTCATTCCGTGCGCATGCGTGGCATGGTCGCCCACCAGGAGGTCCTGCTCGGTACCACTGGGCAGACCTTGACGATCCGTCACGATTCCTATGACCGGAGCAGTTTCATGCCCGGAGTGGTTCTGGCCGCCAAGCAGATCGCTGACCATCCCGGGGTCACCATCGGACTCGACACCCTCATCGACCTGTAGGACCCGTCAGGGCTGCTCGGAGTCGTCGTCCATGGATCGTTCCAGGTCGGCCAGGCCATCGAGGTCCGACCGTCCGGAACGGTGCTGCAGGTACAGGCCGATGACCACTACGGCCACGCTGGCCATCATCACCGGCAACCGGTGGCGGGCCACCAACTCGATCAGATCGTTGATGGGCGCACTGAAGATATCGCCCACCTGGGCGAAGATCCAGAGCCGGACGACAGTGCCGGCCACGGCCAGAACCATGAACCACAAGAGTGGGAACCCCGATGCCCCGGCCAGCAAGCACACGGCATTGTTCGACGTGACGAGCACGACGGCCCAACCCCAGCGGGCGAAGTGGCGTTCCACCCACCGCATGAGCGGGGCTCCCCGCTCGGAACGGCGCTCGACCCAGTTCACGGCCCGCTGTCCGTACCAGCCGCCCACCAGCCACACGAGGGGTTTGGTGACCAGCAGTCGGGCGGTGCCGACCACGTAATAGGTCCACGGATCCAACTGGTTGACGGTTAGCACCAGATAGCGGGGCTTGGCGTTCAGCAGGATCAAGGTGAGCGGGTGGCGGTCCACCAACGAGGCCCACAGGGCATCGCCAATCCACCCCAACACGATCGTGAATCCGATGATCCCGAAGGCGGCATTGCGGTGCCATCGGCGCGGCGGCGGCCACGTCGGTTCGAGATCGAGCGTGGTCACTCGACCTCGCCGGCGCCGGCCTTGGTTTCGTCGTCGTGTTCGTGGCTGGCGATGTCCTCGTCGAGGGTGGCCAGGTCGGTGATGCCGTCACGTCCGCCCTTGTGGTCGAACACCACGGTGGCCATCACCACCACCAACGACAGGGCCAGGACTGGCCACCGGTAGTCGCTGATGAAGCCCTTGAGGGAACCGAGCGGCCCTTCGAATGCACTGCTGAACATGCGGATCAGCCAGAGCCGAGCCACGGT
>JBDTBS010000270.1:0-25485 GCA_039924035.1 Aquihabitans sp.
GTTGGTCACCAAGAAGCTGTAGGTGATCGTCTCACCAACCGTGTCGAACGTCGACACGTCAGCAGACTTAACAATGCTCAAACCAGGCGTAGCACCAGAGACGATCGTCGCATCCGAGTCATCGGTCACCTCAGGGCCTGTCGGAGGTGTGCCATGCGCAGTACCGGTGTTGTTGACCGATCCGGCGTCGATGTCGAGCTGAGTGACCCCATAGGTCGCCTCACACGTCGTCGACGCACCAGGAGCCAACACCGTGACCGGACACGTGATCGCCGACAACGTGCCGTCACCATCGGACACGTCGGTGACGTTCACGTTGGTCAACGGCACATTTCCGGTGTTGGTCACCAGGTAGCTGTAGGTGATCGTCTCACCATTCACGGCGTAGCTGGTCGGAGCGGCCGATTTCTCGAGGCTGATCGCCGGAGCCGGAACGAAGGCCACGTCGTTGGCAATGACACAGGTGACGGCGACACCCGGAACGTTCGGGATCGCAATCGATCCGGTGGGGCCGGTGCCGGTGGCCTGACCCGGAGGAATCGGGTTGGTCGGATCATCGGTCGAACAGGTCCAGGAAACGTTGTAAGCAGACAAGGTCGACGCAGAGCCGGGAGCCATCACTTCACCGAAGCTGTGAGTGGTACCCGGTGCCACCGCAACGGGTCCTGCCTCTGCCTGGATGCCGGTGCCTGTTCCACTTGTCGTATCCGTGGTCGTGCCGTCCTGGTTCACGGTGAACTGGTCGGAAGGGGCGACCCGGTTGACTATGTCCTTCTTGATCGTCAGGGTCGCCGGAGATGCGGCGCTCGCCAAGTCGGTGACGCCGGTGAACGCGCTTGCCTTCACCAGGCTGATGCTGGTGCCACCTGCGGCCAGCCTGTACAAGTTGACATCGGTACTCATGTACAGCGATCCATCGACGTCGTACGCGATCCCGTTGACCTGCTGGCCGCTGGCTATCGTCCCCGTCGCCACCGTCTGCCGGGCGATGTTGGTCCCCCCACCTGCGAGCGCAGCAGCCGTGATTCGAAAGACGGTCACGGTTGTTCCGCTGTTCTGGCGGGTCATGTACATGTTGCCAGCACGGTCGAAGGTGATGTCGCCGTTCCAGACCGTGGTGGCGGTGTTGCCCGTCGCTACGGTCGGGACTCGACCCACGGTGCTGAACCGGTTCCCCGGACTCGCGGAAGGGTCGTACTTCGCGAGGTAGAAGGTCGGGTTGTCGCCGAGGTCGTAACCGCCAAAGTAATAAGCGCCATCGACAGGGTTGATTGCCCCTGCTACCAACCAGCCTGCGGCGGGCATGCCAGCCACGGTGTACGCACCGCCACCGGACCAAGTGTTGCTTGCTGCATCCCAGATCCTGACCGTTCCGCCGTTGCCGGTGGAATCCCTCTGGAAGGCGAACGCCTTGTTGCCACTGTCAGTGATACCGAGGCCGTTGTAGCCGGTGCCGCCGCCAGCAACGCCGTAATTAGAAGAGTTGCCGGAAACGAGGTCGACATGGACGAGCTGACCACCACTGGTGATCGCATACGCACTACCCGCTGAGGTGTCGAGCGCTGGGAGCGCGGCTGCGGGTTGGGCGGTGTCACCGGTGACGCTGAAGCCGCTGCCCACCGACGTCATCATCAACATCAGCGCCGCTATCACCTTCAAGACCTGAGGCTTGCGGGCGCGGGGTCGCTCGTGCCGGCCTCTGCCCTTTACAGATCTTCTAACAAAAATGGCCTTGGTACGCATGGCGTGGAAGGTACGCACATTTTTCGACTGCGGAATGGAGCGAACGTCCTGCTCACGGCGATCTTCCACAGCAGCGGCCCCGACTGGGCTTAGTGCTCATTGAGGCCTGCCGGAATCGATGATCGGCGCGAAACCCTGTCCTGCCCTACGTTTGGCGGACCGTCGGTGGTCAGTTCGTGATGGGCGCCGTAGAACCATGTGAACAATTTCACGGAGTCGCCCCGGCCCGGAAAATAAGCCTTTCGACCTAACCTCGCCGGGGTGACACGAATCTGTGGTTTGGCCCTGAAACTACGTCACGTACTGCTCTCACCGCTATCAGTGACTAGAGCCGATGGTCGCCACCCCGCAGGTCAGCGGTCCCACCGAGGATGAGATAGCAGCCCCAGGTCGCCAGCCCGTCGGACAGCATCACGCCGCGAGGTCACACCCAGCTTCTGGTAGGCCCGGCGGAGGTGGGTCTTGAGCGTGTTGGGTGAGACTTCGAGGGTCTCGGCGATCTCCGGGTTGGTGAGATCGGTGGCCAGGAGCTCGATCGCCGTCAGTTCGCGCGGGCTGAGGCGGGTTGCCGGACGGCGAGTGTCGGCGCGGGTGGCTGCCATCACCAGGTCACCGAGCACAACCAGGTCAGCTGAGGCGCCCTCTGCCGCCACCTTGGCGATCATCGGAGCGACCGACGGGGCCAGATCCACCACCGGCCTGATGAACCGTTCGGGGACCACCAGCGAAGCCAAAGCCTCAACGTGAAGTCGAAGGTCATCCCACTCTCGCTCGATGTCGGCCAGCAGTGCTCGGGCCACCAAGTACTGGGCTCGCGGCCGCAGTTCCGGAGCATCGGGCCAGGAGTCGACGATGATCCGCATCGCGTCGCGGTCACGTTCCACCGCGGCCAGGGTGAGGAAGGCGCCGGGGGCCCTTGTAAGAGCGAGACCGGAAGTCCGGAGCTCACGACGACCGCCAGCCACGTCGCCCGTGAAGATACGGAGGCAGGCACTCAACACATTGAACCGCACCTCGAGGCCGTCGGGCAGCGCTGGCCAACCTTCCCGGCGGTGTTCGGCCAGCACAGCCAGGCCGTCGCGGAAAGCGCCCCGGCCGAGAGCGACGGCCGCCCGGACCAGCGCTACCTGTGCCACCCGGGTTGCGGTGCGCATGGACCTGGCCCGCTCCTCCACCCCAGCCAGCAGCAGATCGGCACGATCGAGGTCATCGGTGGCGTAGGCCACCTCGATCAGCGCGAACTCGGGATCGATGGCCACGCCATAGGAGCCGGCACCGCCGTTCAGCACGTGAGATTCCTCGGCCGCCGCTGCCGCGTCGACCAGGTTGCCGCTACGGGCGTCGATGTAGGCCTGGTTGCCGAGCGCGGCGGCCCTGAGCGACGGGTCGAGGCCGGCAGCCTCGATGGCCCGAGCGGCCCACGTTTTCGCCTCACTCAGCCTGCCCAGGTGGAGCAGGGCTTCGGAGGCAACTGACCGGTACCAGACGAGTTGGGTTCTCTGCTGACGGAACTTAGGCAGGTTCCCAGACCTCTGGAGCGCTCCTTCGGTCGAAGAGAGCAGAGCGTCGGCGGACATGGAAGCTTCCAGGGCCACAGCCGGTGGGGTTCCCCAGGCCAAGCCTGAGGCATCCCAGCCCGCTGCCATACGCTCGAACAGGTCGTGATCCAGTCGGCCGTCATGAGCGTCATGGCTGGCCTGAACGAAAACGGCCTCGGCTAGGGCCAGATCTCCATTCAACCGATGGAGGATGGCCAGGACCATGGCTGCTCGAGGATCTTCGTCGAGGACGTCCTTCGGGACGGCGCTCAGCCAGCCGACAGCGGCCCGACCGAGGCCGACAGCCACGAGATCGAACTGGCGCGAGGTCACCTCCTGCACGACGGCTGCCCAGGCACCCGCCTCGACCAACAAACTGATACCTCGGTGGGGGCGTCCAACGTCGAGATACCAGCGTGCGGCCCGCAACTGCGCGGCCTCGTATCCCTCGGGGTCATCGGTGCGGAACCGGTGACGAACCACAGCGGCGAACATGCGGTGGTGCCGGTAGCTACCTCGCCGGTCATCGAGCGGCACGAGGAACAGGCCAAGTCGTTCGAGCTCTTCCAGCCCCCGTTGCCCGTCGGCCGATCCGGTGACGGCATCACATGCGCCAGATTCGAGTCGGTCGATCACGCTGGTGGCAGACACGAACTGGCGCAAGTCGGCAGGGAGCGGATCGAGCACCTGTTCGACGAAGTAGTCGGTCACGGCGCGGAGGTTCCCCAGGTTGTCGAGATGGGGGCTCTCGGCATCGTCGGCGGTGAGTGATCCCGAGGCCACGAGCTTGACGCCGGCCAACCAACCTTCGGTCTCGTGGAGTAGCTGCAAGCACAGATCGGGGTTGGTCGGTGCGCCGGTCAATCGGCTGACGAGGTCCGTGAGTTCAGCGATGTTCAGCGCCAGATCCTCGGTGCCGAGGTGGGCCACGTGGCCGTCGAGACCAAGCCGGGCCAGAGACAGGGCCGGCCTGGTCCGGCCAGCCAGCACCATCCGCAGCCCGGTTGGTCCGTCGGCCAGGAGCTGGTCCAGGCGGGCCAGCACCGACGGGTCGAGATGGTCGGCATCGTCGACGACAAGGACAGCGGGACCGTCGACCGCAAGACCCTGGATCAGCGTTTCGACATCGGCGGCCCGATGGCGGTCGAGTCGGATGATGGTCTCGTCAGGCTGCTGGAGGTGGCGCCGCGTGATCCACTGGTCGAGCAGGACGCTCTTGCCGGCTCCAGAGACAGCATGGATCAACACCAGCCGGTGGGCCGACAGGCCGTCGTCCATGGCATCGAGCAGGCGGGGCCGGGAGCAGAGATCTACGACCTGTTCGTCTGCCACCGCTATCGCCTCCATCTGGCCGATCAGCGTAGGACGCCCCGAGCGCCGCTTGGGACCCTCCTCTTGGGTTCGACCGGTACCGGGTCGCTAACGTGACGAGTGGAGGGTTGCCAGAGCGGACGAATGGGACGGTCTCGAAAACCGTTGAGGGTGCAAGCTCTCCGAGGGTTCAAATCCCTCACCCTCCGCCAAAAAGCAATCGGACCCGGGCCTAGGCCCGGGTCCGATCTTGTTTTCTGGTCGGAGCGCAACGAACCTCCGGCGATAGCCGCTGGTCGTTGCGTCCTACTGGTTCAGCCCAGGATCTTGGCCTTGCCGGCTTCGAACTCGGCATCAGACAGCGAGCCCGCGGTGTGCAGGGCGGCCAGCTTGTGGAGCTGGTCGGCGGGGCCGTCGGTGGCGGCGGCCTGCTGGATGTAGCTCCTGAAGGCGGCTTCTTGATCCTGTGCGGCGGCGATGGAACGTTGGGCCATCTTGTCGCCACGGGAGATCAGGTAGATGAACACGCCGAGGAACGGCAGGAGCAGGACGAACACGAGCCAGACGGCTTTAGTGACGCCACCCATGTCGTCGCTGCGGAACACGTCGAGGATCACCTGGAACACGGTCATGACCCAGGCAATGAGGAGGAAGAACCACAACATCGACCAGATAAGGCTCAATAGCGGAAAGTCATAAGCAAATATCATTCGCGCAATGTTACCGTCAAAGGGGCTATCTGTCCATTGTCAATTGGTGATATCTCACAGGTGGTTCTCGTCGGTGACCCTCACGATTCGAACCGGTAACCGCTGCCCGGCTCGGTGAGGAAGTGGATCGGGTCGGCCGGGTCCAGTTCGAGCTTGCGACGGATGCGGGCCAGGTAGACGCGCAGATAGTTCGTCTCGGTCGCGTAGTCGGGTCCCCAGACCTCTTGGAGGAGTTGGCGTTGGGTCACGAGCTTCCCGGCGTTGCGGACCAACACCTCCACGAGGTGCCACTCGGTGGGGGTCAACTTCACCTCGTTCCCGTCGCGAGAGATGCGCCGCGCCACCAGGTCGATCACCAGGTGCTCGGTGGTGACCACGGCGGCCTCGTCAGCGGACGGCGCCGAGCGTCGGACGGCAGCTCGGAGGCGGGCCAGGAGCTCGTCCATACCGAAAGGTTTGGTGACGAAGTCATCGGCTCCGGCATCAAGGGCCGCCACCTTGTCGGCCTCGGAGTCTCGGACCGACAACACGATGATCGGGACTTCGGTCCAGCCCCGCAGCCCGGCCACTACCTCGATGCCGTCGATACCGGGGAGACCGAGGTCGAGCACGACCACGTCGGGTCGGTGTTCGGCCGCCAGTCGGAGCGCGTCTTCGCCGGTGGCAGCCAGGTCCACCTGGTAGCCGCGGGTGGTGAGATTGGTAGCCAGGGCACGGCGGATCTGCGGTTCGTCGTCGACGACCAGAACCCGGGTCATGCGCCGGCCATCCGGATAACCATGGTCATGCCTCCTCCGGGAGTTTCCTCGGCTTCCAGTTGACCATCCAGAGCCTCGACGAACCCCTGGGCCACGGCCAATCCCAGCCCGACACCTTCGGGCGACTGGTCGCCCAGCCGCTGGAACGGCCGGAAGAGACCTTCGCGTTTGTCTTCGGGCACACCGGGGCCGTGGTCGATGACCCGCAGGTCGACGCGGTCGGCCACCTCGCCAGCGATGACCCGAATGCGGGTATCGCCGGGCGTGTGGCGAAGGGCGTTCGACACCAGGTTGGCCACCGAGCGTTCCAGCAGGACCGGGTCGGCCAGGATCGGTCGCAGAGACTCGGGGACATCCACGTCGACCCGGTCGATCGGCTCGGAGAGGCTGGAAAGGGCGGCAGCCACCACCTCGTCCCAGCCCACGGCCACAGGCATGGCTTGGAGCACGCCAGTCTGCAGACGGCTCATGTCGAGCAGGTTGCCCACCAGTTCGTTGAGTCGGTCGGTCTCCTCGTCGATTGTGGTCAGAAACTCGGTGGTGGCCTCGAGAGGCCAGTCGACGTCGTCCTGGAGGAGACTGCTCACCGAAGCCTTGATTGATGACAACGGCGTGCGCAGGTCGTGGGAGACCGAGCGCAGGAGGGCGGTGCGCAGGGCATCGGATTCGGCCGCCATAGAGGCCGCCGCGGCGTCGGCTCGCAGTCGACGCTGTTCGAGGGCCGAGGACAGCTGAGCGACGAAGGCTCGCAGCACACGTTGGTCCTCGGCGGCGAGGGTCGGGCCGTGGAGGACCAGCCGGGCGCCTTCCTGCAGCATCACCACGTCCAGGCGGTCGGTGGGGGCCTCGGCCTCACCGACCTCATCGACGTCGCGGGGGACGGTGGTGGTGCTGTCTTCCTCCCAACGTCCCGTCACCGGGTCAAGTAGTTCGACGGCAGCTCGCTGGAGGCCGAACGTGGAGCGCAGGCGGTCGAGCATGGAGGGCAGCGGGTCATCACTACCGAGGAGGCCAGCGGCCACTCGAGCCAGGGCTTCGGCTTCGGCCGCGGCCCGTCGGCTGGCCAGGTTGCGGCGGGCGGCCTGGGTGACCAACAGCGAGATGACCACGCTCACCACCACGAACCCGGTCAAGGCGGCGACGTTCTCGGTATCGGAGATGCTCAGGGTGTGAATGGGGGTAGTGAAGAACCAGTTCAGGGCAAGTGAGCCGCCGAGAGCGGCGGTGACACCGGGGCCGAGGCCACCCAGCGTGGAGGCCACCACCACGATCATCAAGAAGGCCATTAGGTCGCCGGACAGCTCGAGATCGTCGCGCCACGGGATCAGGGCAAGGGTGGTGAGGGGCACGCCGAGCACGGCCACGAGCCAGCCGGTGATCTGCCGACGCTTCGACAGGCCGATCTGACGGGGGCGACTCCGGGGAAGAGCCGGGCCGTCGTTGGCATCGTCGTTGCTGATGACATGGACGTCGAAGGAGCCGGCACGGCGGGCTACGGCATTGATGACCGAGCCTCGGGTGAGCTCCTTCCAGCGGCTGCGCCGAGAGGCCCCGAGCACCAACTGAGTGGCCCGTTCGGCCTCAGCGAAGCTGGTGAGGGCTTCGGCGACCTCGGTGCCGACCACCTCGTGGTAGGTCCCGCCCACGTCTTCGAGCAGGCGACGGTGCTCGTCGAGCAGCGCCGGGGAATCGCCGGCCAATCCGTCGTTGGACCGCACGTGCACACCGAGCAGGTCGCCTCGAGCCCGGGTGGCCATGCGGGCCGCCCGCCGGATCAGGTGCTCCCCCGAAGCGGCGCCGGTGACGGCCACCACCACCCGTTCGCGGGTCTCCCAGATGCCGCCGATCCCGTGGTGCTCGAGGTAGTCGTGCAGGGATTCGTCGACGCGGTCGGCCACCCACATGAGGGCCAGCTCGCGGAGGGCGGTGAGGTTGCCGACCCGGAAGTAGTTGCCGAGGGCGGCGTCGACCTTGTCGGAGGCGTAGACGTTGCCGTGGGCCAGGCGACGGCGGAGAGCCTCGGGATCCATGTCGACCAGTTCGATCTGGTCGGCGGTGCGCACGACGGCATCGGGCACGGTCTCCTGCTGCTTGATGCCGGTGATCTGTTCGACGACGTCGTTGAGCGATTCGAGGTGCTGGATGTTGACCGTGGTGACCACGTCGATGCCGGCGGCCAGCAACTCCTGCACGTCGTCGATGCGCTTGGGGTGCTTGGCCCCGGGCACGTTCGTGTGCGCGAGCTCGTCGACCAGGACGACGGCCGGCCGCCGGGCCAGGATGGCGTCGAGGTCCATCTCCTCGAAGGCCAGATCGCGGTGGCGGATGCTCCGGCGAGGCACCACCTCGAGGTCGCGGAGCTGGGCTTGGGTCTTGGGTCGTCCGTGGGTCTCCACGTAGCCGACGACCACGTCGGTCCCCCGCTGGGCCCGCCGCCATCCCTCGTCGAGCATGGCGAAGGTCTTGCCCACACCGGGGGCTGCCCCGAGGTAGATGCGCAGGCGCCCTCGACGACGGGCGGGCTCGGGGGGACCACCCGCTTCGTCTGCCATCAACGTGACCCTACGACCGGCCGACGTTGGCCGAGAGACGGACTTGCCGGTGCGGTCACGTGGCGTCGACCACGGCCAGGTTGAGCTCCAGCACGTTGACACCGGGTTCACCGAGGAAGCCGAAGGGGCGGGCCTCGGTGTGGTCGTCGACCAGTCCGAGGACCACGCCGACGTCGAGGCCGTTGGTGTCGGCCACCCGGGTGGCCTGGAGGCGCGCGTTGGCCACCGAGATGTGGGGGTCGACGCCGGAGCCCGAGCTGGTCACCGCATCCACTGGGGCCGAGGTGTCGGCGGGTAGCCCGTTGGTCTCGCGGTAGGCGGTGGCCCGTTGGGTCACCGCCTCGAGGAGCTCGGGGTTGGTCGGACCGAGGTTGGAGGCTCCCGAGGTCGCACCGCTGAGGTCATCGGCGTCGACGGGGACCAGGACCGGTTGGCCGTCGACCCCGAGGATCTCTTGGCCTGCTGCATCAGTGTCGGTCACGAAGGCTCCAGCAGCTCCGGCACCGGCGGCCGACGGGCGAGACTGGAACCACTGGTTGCCGGTGAAGGCCTGACCGAGCAGACGGGACCCGACCACCTGACCGTCCACCTTCACCAGCGAGCCGTCGGCCTTGGCGCCGAAGGTCAACTGGGCGAATCCGGTGAGGGCCAGCGGGTAGGCCAAGCCGAGGATCACGGTGAGCACGAGGGTCATCCGCAGGGCGGTGATGAGTTGACGACGCATGTCAGTGGTCTCCTGGGAACGAGATGTTGGGGGTGGGATCGGTCACGAGTCGGCCGGTCACGAGATACCGAGCCCGGTGACGACGAGGTCGATGAGCTTGATGCCCACGAACGGGGCGATCAGGCCGCCCAGCCCGTAGACGAGCAGGTTGCGGCGCAGGATCTCGGCGGCCCCGCCGGCCCGGAACTTCACGCCTCGCAGAGCGATGGGGATGAGGCCCACGATGACCAGGGCGTTGAAGATGACGGCTGACAGGATCGCCGAGTTGGCCGATCCGAGGCGCATGACGTTGAGCGTCTCAAGGTTGGGGTAGCGACCCACGAACATGGCCGGGAGGATGGCGAAGTACTTGGCCACGTCGTTGGCGATGGAGAAGGTCGTGAGCGCGCCCCGGGTGATGAGGAGCTGCTTGCCGATCTCGACGATGTCGATGAGCTTGGTGGGGTCCGAGTCGAGGTCGACCATGTTGCCGGCCTCTTTGGCGGCCTGGGTACCCGAGTTCATGGCCACCCCCACGTCGGCCAGAGCCAGGGCGGGGGCGTCGTTGGTGCCGTCGCCGGTCATGGCCACCAGCCGACCGCCGGCCTGCTCCTCGCGTATGCGGGCCATCTTGTCCTCGGGGGTGGCTTCGGCCAGGAAGTCGTCGACGCCGGCTTCGGCGGCGATGGCCCGGGCGGTGAGCGGGTTGTCGCCGGTGATCATCACCGTGCGGATGCCGAGGGCACGCAGTTCGTCGAACCGTTCGACCATGCCGGCCTTGACGGTGTCCTTGAGGTGGATGACGCCGAGCACCCGGTTGCCGTCGGCCACGCCGAGCGGGGTCCCGCCGCTGCTGGCGATGCCTTCGACGATGGGAGCCAGGTCGTCGGGGACGGCGCCGCCCTGTTCCACCACCCAGCGGGTGAGCGAATCGGTGGCGCCCTTGCGGATCGTACGGATGCTGTCGCCGTCGGTGAAGTCGACGCCCGACATCCGGGTCTGGGCCGTGAACGGCACCAGGGTGGCATTGTCGAGCCGACGTTCGGCATCGAGGCCGTAGCGCTCTTCGGCCAGGGTCACGATGGATCGGCCTTCGGGGGTCTCGTCGGCCAGGCTCGACAGGAGGACCACCTCGGCCAGTTCGTCTTCGGTCACCCCGCCGACGGGGAGGAAAGAAGCCGCCATGCGGTTGCCGTAGGTGATGGTGCCGGTCTTGTCGAGCAGCAGGGTCGACACGTCGCCGGCCGCTTCGACGGCCCGTCCCGACATGGCCAGCACGTTCTTCTGCACCATGCGGTCCATGCCAGCGATGCCGATGGCCGAGAGCAGACCGCCGATGGTGGTCGGGATGAGGCACACCAGCAGGGCCACCAGGATCACGATCTCCTGTTCGGCACCGGAGAATATGGCCAGCGGCTGCAGGGTCACGGTGGCCAGCAAGAAGATGAGGGTCAGACCCGACAGCAGGATGTTGAGGGCGATCTCGTTGGGGGTTTTCTGGCGTTCGGCCCCCTCCACGAGGGCGATCATCCGATCGATGAACCCTTCGCCGGGCTTCTGGGTGATGCGCACCACGATGCTGTCCGACAGCACGCGGGTGCCGCCGGTGACCGCCGAGCGGTCACCTCCCGATTCACGGATGACGGGGGCCGACTCGCCGGTGATGGCCGACTCGTCGACGGTAGCGATGCCTTCGACGATCTCGCCGTCACCGGGGATGACATCGCCGGCGTCGACCACGCACAGGTCGTCGATGGTCAACTGACTCGACGGGACCTCGATGACGGTACCGTCGGCCTGCCGGACCCGGGCGGTGGTCTCCGAGCGGGTCTTGCGCAGAGTGTCGGCCTGGGCCTTGCCCCGGCCTTCGGCCACCGCTTCGGCGAAGTTGGCAAACAGCACGGTGAACCAGAGCCACCCGGCCACCAGACCCATGAACAGGTGGTTGGCGCCCTCGGTGCCCAGGTCCCGCAGGAACAGGAACGTGGTGAGCACGCTGCCGATCTCCACGATGAACATGACCGGGTTGCGGGCCATGGTGCGGGGGTCGAGCTTCTTGAAGCTGTCGCCGATAGCGCGCTTCACGATGGCGGCATGGAACAGCGACGGCGCTGCCTTCTTGTCGGCATCGGAGTGCGACCGGTGGCCGGTCTCACTGGCGGGTTCGGATGCGGGTTGGGTGAGGGTGTCGGTCATGGAGGGCTCCGGGGTGCTCATGAGAGACCCAGGTGTTCGACGATGGGGCCGAGCGCCAGGGCAGGGAAGTAGGTGAGTCCGACGACGATGAGGATCACGCCGGTGAGCAGGCCAGCGAACAGCGGGGTCCCGGTGGGGAACGTCCCGGCCGATGCCGGCACCTTCTGCTTGCGGGTCAACGAGCCGGCGATGGCCAGAACGGGCACGATCAGCAGGAATCGACCGACCAGCATGGTCAGGCCGAGCGTCGTGTTGTACCAGTCGGTGTTGCCGTTGAGCCCACCGAAGGCACTGCCGTTGTTGTTGCCGGCCGAGGTGAAGGCATAGGTGACCTCGGTGAGTCCGTGGGGGCCGGGGTTGAGTATCGACGCCGCGTTTCCGCTGGTGGCCAGCGAGATGGCGGTGAAGCCGAGCACGGCCACGGGCACAGCCAGGATGAACAGCACCACCAGCTTCATCTCTGCGGCCTGGATCTTCTTGCCGAGATATTCAGGGGTGCGACCCACCATCAGCCCGGCGATGAACACGGCCAGCAAGGCGAACACGAGGATGCCGTAGAGGCCCGATCCCACCCCGCCGGGGCTGATCTCGCCGAGCATCATGGCCGTGAGGGGGGCCATGCCGCCGAGCGGCGTGTACGAGGCATGGGCACTGTTGACGGCACCCGTGGAGGTACCGGTGGTGCTGGCTGCGAACACCCCGGACCCGGCGGCACCGAAGCGCACCTCCTTGCCCTCGAGGTTGCCGCCTCCTTGTATGGCGGTCACCTCTTGGGTGACGCCAGCGGCCCGCATTTCGGGGTTGCCGTTCACCTCCATACCGGTGGCCAGGGCGACGATGCCGAGCCACAGAACCATCATCGTGGCGAACAGCACCCAGCCCTGCCGCTTGTCTCTCACCATGCGACCGAAGGCATAGGTGAGGGCAAAGGGGATCAACAGCACCGAGATGATCTGCACCAGGCTCGTGAACCCGGTGGGGTTGGAGAACGGGTGCATCGAGTTGGCGTTGAGCGTGCCGCCTCCGTTGGTTCCCACCATCTTGGCGGCCTCCTGGCTGGCGAAGGGCCCGCCGGGGATGGCTTGGACAGCGCCTTCGAGAGTGTGGGCCTCGGTCATCCCGTTCAGGTTCTGGATGGCGCCCTGACTCATCAGGACCACGGCCACCAGGACACAGATGGGCAGCATGACCCGCAAGCTGCCGCGAACCAGATCGACCCAGAAGTTGCCAATGGTGCCGGCCCGTCGGCGGGCGATTCCACGCACCAGGGCCATGGCCACACCGAGGCCGACGACTGGCGACACGAAGTTCTGGACGGCCAGTCCGGCCATCTGGGTGAAGTGACTGAGCGTGTTCTCGCTGGCGTAGTTCTGCCAGTTGGTGTTGGTCACGAAACTGACGGCGGTGTTCCAGGCCAGCGGGGCCGGCACGGCGCCAACCCCGTTCGGGTTGAACGGTAGGAACCCCTGGACCCGTTGGAGAGCAAAGAGGAACAGCACCGACACCAAGCTGAACGCCAGCACCGACACTGCGTAGACGTTCCAGCGCTGCTCACGGTCTTCGTCGATCCCGCACACGCGGTAGATGACCCGTTCAAAGGGGCCGAACACCTTGTCGGCTCGCGACGGCGACCCGTCGTAGACGTTGGCCAGGTAGGGGCCGAGGAGTCGGGTGGTGGCGGCGATGACCACGATCACTGCGGCGATCTGGAGGTAAGAGGCGATTTCCATCAGAACTTCTCCGGGAATATGAGGGTGGCAACCAGATAGCCGGCGACCAGCAAAGCGATCACCAGGCCGAGGACGTTGTCGGCGCTCATCGGACGGCCTCAGCCGCTGCGGTGGTCATGACGGCGCCGCGGCTGGCGTCGACGGGCTCGGTCTCACCGGCACCCTGCGGATTCCCATGGTCACTGTCGGGACCGATGATCCGGTCGCAGAGCGTGACGAATCCGGCGACGACGGCGAAGAACGCCACGGTCACCACGAGGTACAGCAGATCAGGCATGCCGCCGTTCTACGTCGCTGCGCACCCCTTGTGAACAGGACAAACGCGATGTTGACGCTGCGTTGACGCCCCCAACACAAACGTTGTCGCCCCGTTCACACCCCAGCCAACGAGTCCGCTGCCTGGGGTGTCATCTACATGCTCTCGAGGTGGTCCGTCCGGGGACAGAGTCAGCGTCGGCGCGGCAAGAATCCTGACGATAGCGGGACTCAGGGTCAATACTTGACAAAGTTGATCGGGTTAGTCATCTTTAACCTTCGAATCCCCCACCGAAGGTCAAGATCATGACGTTGCTACTTGCTGAAGCCACCCCTCTCACAAACGACCGGTCCGGGGTGGAATCGCTGTTGGCGACCATTCGGGGGGCAGCAGACAGCGCTGGCGGGGAACTGCTCGACGGTCAGGTTCCGGCCGACCGCAGCCGTGTTTTCGCGGTGGTGGAAGGGGCCGAGCGCGAATTGCTCGAGAAGGCACTTCGCGAAGCCGAGGTCGATTTCGTGGACGTGGCCGAAGTGCGGGTGGTGGGGGCCACCGTCGAAGAGATCCGCAACCACCGCGGCGATGCCAACTACCTGGTGGAGTGGGATCTACCCGCCGGGCTCACGATGGAGACGTACCTGGCCCGCAAGCAGGAGAAGACCCCGCTCTACGCCAACGTGCCCGAGGTCAGCTTCCTGCGGACCTATGTCCGCGAGGACATGAGCAAGTGCTTGTGCTTCTACGACGGCCCCGACGAGGATGCTGTGCGGCGGGCCCGTGACGCCGTCACCACGCCGATAGACCGCCTGCACCGCCTCGACACGCGCTCCCCCGCCAATGCCGAAAGTGAGTAGCGCCGCAGCAATCACCCATCCCCAGACCCGCCCACTGCTAGACGGCGTCGAGGAGCACTTTGCCGCCCGCGCCACCAAGATCGACACCGGTGGTCAGTCGACCAGGGAAGCACTGCGCTTTCTCGGCACCCGCGACCTGCTCGACATCGGCGTCGGTCGTGACGGCCCCGGAACGCTCGGGGACATGGTCGACGTCATCACCACGGTGGCCCGCTCGTGCATGAGCTCGGCCTTCTCTGCCTGGGCACAGCGCATGACCCTGGAGTACGTAGCGGCGGCAGGTCCCGGCTTCGCTGCCGACGGCCTTCTCGACGGTTTGGCCAGCGGCCAGCTGGCGGGATCCACGGCCATGGCCTCGGCGTTCCAGGACTCGGCCGGCCTGGCTCCGATCCCAGTCACCTTCACCCGCAGAGGTGACGATCTGATCTTGGACGGCATCGTCCCCTGGGCGTCGAACCTGTTCGCCGATGATGGCTTTTGGGTGACGCTCACTGCCCGGGGAGAGGACGGCCAGCGCGTCGTCGTCGCCCTGCCTTCCACGGCCCCCGGTCTCACCGTGGGTCCCAGCCTGGAGCTGCTCGCCCTCGGGGCAACGGCATCGGCATCACTCCAACTCCAAGGGGTAGCGGTCCCGCCGGAACTGGTGGTGGCCCACGATGTCAGTCCGTTCCTCGATGCTGTGCGACGGCCGTTCCTGTGCTTGCAAGCAGCCTTCTGCGTCGGCTTGGCGGAAGCGTCGGCGCTGGCCGTGAACGCTCGGCCCGATGCCGGCTACGGCCAGTTCGACAGTGAGCGACTCGCCTTGGCGCTCGACCTCGCCGATGTAGCCACGCGTCTCCACGAGCTGGCGGCCGGCACCGGATCAGCGGGCGACGACCCGGCTCTGTCCGACCGCCGCCAACTGCTCTCCATGAGGCTCGACGCGGCCCGACTGGCATCGGTGGCCGTGCAGCTAGAGGTGAAGGTGACCGGCGGTGCCGCCTACCTGGCCCGCAGTGACACCGCTCGCCGCCTACGGGAAGCAGCCTTCCTGCCCATCCAGTCACCAACCGAAGCTCACCTTCGTTGGGAGCTGGCCGCATGCAGCTAATAGGAGGATCGAAGCGGTTCCCCGGTCGACACGGCCGTGACGACCGATGGGTGTTCACCAACCTGGAGCTCTCCGTCGAGCCCGGCGAGGTCCTGGCCCTCATGGGACCGAGTGGTAGCGGCAAGTCCACACTCCTGCGGGTGCTTGCGGGCCTGGACGAACTGACCGGCGGCACGCTCCACCGGCCAGAGCGGGTGGGCTTGGTGTTCCAGGACCCACTGCTTCTTCCGTGGCGCAACGTGGCCGCCAACATCGCTCTCGGGCTGTCGTTTCGGGCCAACGCCGAGGTCGCGGCCGAAGCCGATGTGGAGGCCGTGGCCGAAGAGCTCGGCATCGGTCATCTGTTGAACGCACGCGTTGATGCCATCAGCGGAGGAGAAGCACAGCGGGTCGCCCTGGCTCGGGCCGTGCTGACGCATCCCGAGTTGTTGCTGCTCGACGAACCGTTCGCCGCCCTCGACCCGCCGACTCGCGTCTCGCTTCAGGGTTGGTTCCGCAACCTCGTGCACGAGCGCGGCATTGCCACCGTCTTCGTCACCCACGACCTGGATGAGGCCCTTCGCGTCGGCGATCGCGTCGCCCTTCTGGGTTCGGGGCCAGGCAACGTAAACGGCACGTGGAAAGTCCCCGCCGCCGAAGACGTCGCCGGCCGGGTGGCAGTCAAGGAAGAGGTGCTGCGCCGCTTCGCGGACCCGACAGCCGAAGTGTCGCTCGCGGTGGACGACAGCGACCGGGACCCTTCCGACGGCACCATGAAAGCTGCGGTACCCGACGTTCCCAGCTCGACCTTCGGTGGCATCACGCGCCGCGGGCTGATCCAGGGGGCCGCGGCCACGGGCATCGTCGTGGCCGCTGGTGGCTTCACCATCAATCGGTTGACCACCTCGACGGCCGGCCGTGCGCTTCGCGTCGGCTACCTGCCCATCACCGACGCCGCTCCCCTGCTCGTGGCTTCCGCTCTCGGCTACTACCGCGAGGAACAGGTCGAGGTGGATGACCCCGTGTTGTTCCGCGGTTGGGATGCGATAACCGAGGGGTTCCAGGGCAACCACCTCGACGTGGCCCATCTGCTCATGCCCACGGCGGTGCAACTCCGCTTCCTGCACAACCAGCCGGTGAAGATCGTGGCCTGGAACCACATGAACGGCTCGGCGCTCACCGTCGGCAATCACATCCAATCCATTGGTGAGCTGGGGGGCACCACCGTGGCCATCCCCTTCTGGTATTCGGTCCACAACGTGGCCTTGCAGATGATGCTGGCCGAGGCCGGACTGGAGGTGGTTCCCTCCGGCAAGCCCGGTCCGAACCAGGTGGCACTCACCGTCATGGCCCCGTCCGACATGGTCCCGGGCCTGGCCGCCGGCAGCATCAGCGGCTACATCGTGGCCGAGCCGTTCAATGCCATGGCCGAGGCCAAGGGCATCGGCAAGATCAACCGCTTCACCGGCGATGTGTGGCGCAACCACGCGTGCTGCGTGGTCGTCATGCACGAACGGGTGTTGGCCACTCGGCCCGAGGAGGCCCACAAGTTCGTGCGGGCGCTGGCCCGAGCCCAACTCGTCTGCCAGCACGACCACGGCAAGGCGATCACCACGCTCACCAGCGGGGACCGTCCGTTCCTACCGCAGCCGGTCGAAGCGGTGCGGCGTACGTTCGACGACTACTCCGAGACGGCCTACGGCCCGACCGGGGCCATCAAGCACCCCGACTGGGACATCGGACGCATCGACTTCCAGCCGTTCCCGTTCGCGTCGTACACCGAGGAGCTCGTACGTCGGCTCCGGCACACCGTGCTCGACCCGATGCCCACGTTCCTCGACGGCATCGACCCGGCCGATGCCCACGCCCAGCTGGTCGACGATCGTTTCGCCCGTTCGGCCATCCACAGCCTCGGCGGCCCGGAGCGCTTCGGCCTGCCTGCCGATCTTCGCCGTACCGAGACCATCGAGGTCTGACATGTCATCCACCACAACCCTTGTCCCCGATTCCGCCGCCCACCGGCTGAAGGTCCCCGACGACTACCCCAGCGACGTGCTGGATGCGCCAGCCCAGATAGACCACGACAGATCCACTGACGACACCAGTGCGTCTCTTGGCGAACGGATCGTTCTGCCCCTGGTCGGGTTCGCGGTCGCCATCGCCGTGTGGGCAGCGGCCACGATGCTGTTCTCGGGTCCGGGCGACAACCTCTATCCGTTCAACCCGGTCGACACCGCCCGATCCCTGGCCACCATGGCCGGTGAAGCCACCTTCTGGGAAGACATCGCGGTCAGCCTCAGGCGGCTTCTCATCGGGCTGGCCGCGGCCGTGGCCATCGGTGCTCCGCTGGGTGCCGCCATCGCCACCTGGCCCCGGCTCGACCGGGCTGTGGGACCGCTCACCCAGTTCCTACGCATGACGTCGCCGCTGGCCTGGGCGCCCGTAGCCATCTTCGTGCTCGGGACCGGGAGCGCTCCCGCCCAGGCGCTCATCGCCGCCGCGGCGGTCTGGCCCCTCGTGCTCAACACCGCCGCTGGCGTGCGGGCCGTCAACCCGGCCTGGTTCGCGGTGGTGCGCACCCTGGGGGCCACCCGCCCCGAAGCGTTCCGCAGCGTGGCCCTACCTGTTGTCCAACCGCACTTGCTGACCGGGCTGCGCGTGTCGTTGGGGATCGGGTGGATCGTTCTGGTGCCCGTGGAGATGCTCGGGGTCAACCAGGGTCTCGGCTACGCCATCATCAACGCCCGCGACGGGTTGGCCTACAGCGATCTGATGGCCGTCGTGGTCGTGATCGGGCTACTCGGGTTCCTGCTCGATGGGACCATCCGCCTGGTCGCCGCCTTCATGGAACGGCGCTCGCTGCTTCAGTCGACCTGACCCGGGGCATCTCGCTCACACAGCACGGCTTCTGGTTGGCAGGCGATCAGGTAGCGGTTGTGAGGCTTCGGCTCGGGGTGTCGGCTCCGTAGGTGGCCACGGCAGCGTCGAGGTCGAGCGGAAGGGTGACCGGTGATTGGTCCTCGTCGGCCAGCAGGTGGACGGGGACCACCCAGCAGACCTCGAACTCGAGGCCGTCAGGGTCTTTGGCGTAGAGGCTTTTGGATGCGCCATGGTCTGACGCTCCGACGAGGGAGCCGGCATCTCGGAGCTTGCCGGCGGTGGCGGCCAGGTCGGTCAGGGTCGCCACCTCCCAGGCCAGGTGGTAGAGCCCCACGGTTCCCCGACCTGCCGACGAGGGCTTGGCCTCGTCACCGATGGAGAAGAAGGCGATGTCGTGGTCGTTGTCGGACTCCGGGGCCCGCAGGAAGGCTCCGCCGTTCATCGAATGGACGGTGGTGAAGTCGAGCACGTCTTGGTAGAACCGCGCCGTGCGGGCCGCGTCTCGCACGTACAGCACGGCGTGGTTCATGCGGAAGATGCTCATGGCTGGTTCCTGTTCGGGCGGTGGCGGGTTCGTCGGCCGACTGGAGGATCCCGCCGGCGTGGTTGAACTTGCAACTACCTTAGGATGCCGGTCATTGAACCGTCAACCAATACCCTAAAGATCGGTATGGTAGGGAAATGGCCACCACTTCGACGCCGCAGCCGGCACCCACCAACGAGACGAAATGGCTCGACGACGCCGAGCAGCAGGCCTGGCGGAGCTTCGTGAACGGTGCCCGGCGACTTCTCGGTCAGCTCGATGCCGAACTCAAGGTGAGCGGCATCAGCCACGACGACTACGGCGTGCTCGTACTGCTCTCGGAGGCCCCCGACGACCGGCTGCGCATGTCGGACCTGGCCGACGGGGTGGTCGAATCCCGCAGTCGTCTCTCCCATCACATCAGCCGACTGGAGAAGCGGGGTCTCGTGGTCCGTGAGGCCTGCCCCGAAGACGGCCGGGGATCATGGGCCGTGCTCACCACCGAAGGTCGTGCGCTCATGGAACGGGTTGCGCCCCACCACGTCGCCGGCGTCCGCCGCTGGTTCCTGGATCAGATCAGCGCCGAGCAACTGTCCACCATCGGCGACGCGTTCTCGACCATCGACCGAGGCCTTCTCGGGGGCGGTACGGCCGACCCCGCAACGAGCGGTTCCGACACGAACTGACCACCTCCCGTGTTTGTGATCGCCGTCACGGCGGTAGGGTCGGCCAGGTATCGCATTAGACGTTGAAAGGAACCTCGTCATGGCCATTGAGCTGCCAGCCCTCCCCTTCGCCCCCGACGCCCTTGAGAGCAAGGGATTGTCGAAGGAAACCATCGATTTCCACTACGGCAAGCACCACCAGGCCTATGTCACGAACCTCAACGGGATGATCGAAGGCACCGACAAGGCCGACAAGTCGCTCGAGGAGATCATCCTCGAAGCCGACGGTGGCATGTTCAACAACGCCGCCCAGGTGTGGAACCACACCTTCTACTGGAACTGCCTGTCGCCCACCGGTGGCGGCAAGCCCTCCGGCGAGCTCGGCGATGCCATCAACTCCGCGTTCGGTTCCTTCGACAAGTTCGCTGAAGAGTTCACCACCGCGGCCAAGACCCAGTTCGGTTCCGGTTGGGCCTGGCTGGTCGACGACGGTGGCCTCAAGGTGCAGAAGACGGCCAATGCCGACCTGCCCCTGAAGCACGGTGTGAAGGCCCTCCTCACCATCGATGTGTGGGAGCACGCCTATTACATCGACTACCGCAATGCCCGGCCCGACTACATCTCCAACTTCATGGACAACCTCGTCAACTGGGACTTCGTGGCCCAGAACCTGGCGGCCAACTGACCCGTCCGGTTCGAATCCCGGCCTTGCGGTCGGGTCTCGTTCTCGAGGTGGCGCCGCCACCGGTCCTTCGGGGCCGGGGCGGCGTCATCTCAGGTTTTGGGGCGCAGTTGCCGTCTGCGGGCTGGGCCCGATTGCGGTCCGATGACCACCCGGTGAGTGGCCCGACGAGTCGGTCGACCGTGAATGTCGGGGGCGAGTTGTACGGTCGTCGCCCATGACGGACGGGTCGCTCTTCGACGACACCACCTTGGGTGGGCCGCCGACGTTGACCGTCGGCGAACTGTCCACGCGCATCGCTCAACTCACGGCCACGGCCTTCCCCGGCGACCTGTGGGTGGAAGGCCAGCTGCGCAACCTGTCGCGGTCGAAGCCGGGGCACGTCTACTTCGATCTGGTGGAGCCCACCGCGGCCGGGCAACCGGTGCAGGCCCAGGTTTCCATCACGCTGCTGGTCCCCGAGAAGAAGCACGTGAACGAGCAGTTGAAGCGAGCCGGCGGCGCGGTGCGGATGGAAGACGGCATCGAGGTCCGCATCCAGGGTCGGCTGCGTTGGTACGCGCCCCGCGGCACCCTGCAGTTCCGAATGCACGGCATAGACCCGGCATTCACCCTCGGTCGCTTGCAGGCCGACCGAGATCGCATCCTGGCCGCGCTGGCGGCCGACGGGGTGCTCGACGCCAACCGGGCCTGCCCGCTGCCGTTGGTTCCGCTGCGGATCGGGTTGGTCACCAGCGTGGGCAGCGCCGCCCATGCCGACGTGCTGAGCGAGTTGGAGAACAGCGGGTTCGGGTTCACGGTGCGCTCTGTGGATGCCCGCACCCAGGGGATCGACTGCGGCCCCTCGGTCACCCGGGCCTTGCGCCTGCTGGCCGCCGATGATGTCGACCTGGTGCTGTTGGTGCGGGGTGGCGGGGCTCGCACAGACCTGGCCGGGTTCGACACCGACATGATCGCTCGGGCCATCGGGGCCATGCCCGTGCCCGTGTTCACCGGCATCGGCCATGAGGTCGACCGGTCGATCGCCGACGAGGTGGCTCACCGAGCCCACAAGACCCCAACCGCGGCGGCCGCCGATGTGGTGACGATGGTGCGGGCCTTCCTGGACCGGGTCGAGGAGCGCTGGTCCACTGGGCGGCGGGCCGCACTCGCCGCCACCGCGGTGGCTTCGGGCAGTCTCGACCGCCGCACCACTCGGGTCACCCGGCTCGCTGAACGCGCCGTGACCCGCCAAGCGGTTCGGCTGGAAGACGACGCCACCCGCATCGTCCGTGGGGGCACGCGAACCCTCCAGCGGGCCGAGACCGTGGTCGACCAACAGGGAATGGGCCTGGTCGTGGCTGCCCGCCGTGGCCTGGTGCGAGCTGGCCAGGGCCTAGAAGTGATGGGGGCCCGAGCCCGAGTCCACGATCCTGCCCTGGCCTTGGCCCGGGGCTGGACCATCACCACCACTCTCGACGGCAACCCGGTCGGGCCGCTGCGGTCGCTGGCGGTGGGCACCGAACTGCGAACCCGCTTCGTCGACGGCTCGGTCACCTCAACCGTCGCCGCGGTCGACCTCGAGGTAGCTCCCCTGCCGTCAGCCAACGGGTTCGACACCGACTCGACCTCGCCACCTGTCCCACCCGATTCCCCGATCGCCCCCGACGACGTCCTCCCGTCGACATCCCACGAGAGCAGACCCACATGACCGAGCCCACCCCTGTGACCGATCTGGCCTACCCCGATGCGTTGGCCGAGCTGGAGACCATCCTCGAGCGACTCGAACACGACGAGCCCGACGTCGACCGCATCGCGGCCGACGTGGCCCGGGCCGCCGAGTTGGTGCAGCACTGCCGGGGCCGGATCTCATCGGCCCGCCTCAAGGTGGAGGAAGTGGTGGGCACTCTGGCCCCCGATGCCCCCATCGACAGCGAAGACGATCCCGCGGAAGACGAATAGCTGAAGTCCTCCTTCAGCCGATCCGAGGCCTGACTCCCAACGTCGCAAGCATGAGGCCGACGATCGGTCGAAGTCGATGACAAAACCGGCCCTCCGACGTGCGATCGCTTCGGTCGGTGTTGTAGAGTATCTCTCGCTCCCGTCTCCTCGGATCCGCCGCCGGGTTGAGGCGGGAGCACTTTTTTGCCCGCATGTCGGGCAGCGCTGAGCGGGCCCGCGAACGGGCGAAAGAGCGGCCGTCAACCCCGGTTTGCTGGCGGTCAGGCGGCGCCGGCATCGCAGCGAGCGTCGAATTCGAAGTCGACCGGTCTGGCACCGACGGCCTCGCGACCATCCACGTCGAGTTCCACCACCTGGCCGCGCGCTTGGATCCGTGCGCCCCGAACCTTCGCCGAGGTGATGGTGCCCGGGGCCGGACCGGTCTGACCCCGGCGTGCCCACGACTCGGGGCCGAAGGACCCCCAAACGGTGCCGCCCACGTCGACGGTGAGTCCGGTGGCGGCAGGAAAGGTGTCTTCGCCATCGACGCTCACGCCGACCACGGCTTGGAGCACGGCCCCGCCGTCCGTGCGGCCCACCACGAACACGGTCTCCTGGTCGAGCCCACAGGAATCCACCTGGAAGTCGGAGGTGCGACCGTCGATGGTGACCTGAGCAGTGCGGTCCTCGAAGTACTCGTCCGAGCAGCCCACCAACGGCATCACCGATGCACCGACCATCCCCACGGCAGCCAGCCGAACGAGCCGCCGAGGTCGACGGCCAGAGCCGGCACGGGTCGGTGGATGAACGGCGGGTGACACCAGGCCAGGGTACGGGGTCGCCCGATTGTGCCGGTAGTGTCCCGCCCCATGCTGACGCTGGTAACCGGAGGGGCGGGGTTCATCGGTTCGAACCTGGCCGATGCATTGCTGGCCCGGGGCGACGAGGTCCGCATCATCGACGACCTTTCCACCGGGCGGGCCGAGAACCTGCCCGGCGATGCCGCGTTCTTCGAGGGGTCGATCACCGACCTCGAACTGCTCGAAGCCGCCATGGAGGGCGTGGAGGTGGTGTTCCATCAGGCCGCGCTCGGTTCGGTGGCTCGGTCGGTGGAAGACCCGCTCAAGTCCGATGAGGTCAACACCCACGGCACCCTTGGCGTGCTGCACGCCGCTCACCGTCTCGGGGTGCGCCGGGTGGTGCAGGCTTCGTCGAGCAGCGTCTACGGCGGAGCCGACGTACGGCCCACCCCGGAGGCCACGCCGCTCACCCCCCGCTCCCCCTATGCCGTCACCAAGATGGTGGGCGAGAGCTACGCCCGGGTGTTCGCCGAGTTGTACGGCCTGGAGACGGTGGCCCTGCGTTACTTCAACGTCTACGGGCCTCGCCAGCGCCCCGATTCACAGTACGCGGCAGTGATCCCGCTGTTCATCGCCGCATTGCGGGCCGGTGAGGCGCCGCAGATCCACGGCGACGGGCTCCAGAGCCGCGACTTCGCCTTCATCGACGACGTAGTGGCGGCCAACATCGCTGCTGCCGAGGCTCCGGCCGAGGCCGTTTCGGGTCGGGCCTTCAACATCGCCGGCGGTCGCGAGCAGTCGCTGCTGGAGATGCTCGAGATCCTGCGGGCCACCATCGGCGTCGACGTTGCCGCAGTGCACGGTGACCCTCGGCCCGGCGATGTCCGCCACAGTTCGGCCGACCTGTCGGCAGCCAAGGCTGGCTTCGGTTACGACCCCAAGGTTCCCTTCGCTGAGGGCCTGACCCGCACGGTCGCCTACTTCACCTGAGCAACCGAACTGGCTAGCGATCTGGTGACGGTGACGGTGCCGGATTGAATGGAGCATCCGGCGGTGGTCGGCCGTAGGGTCATGCTCATGGCTGGGCCGACACCGACCCCTCGTTCAGCGGTACTCCCTGCCGATCTGCTGGGCATCGCGTCACGGGTGGAGAGCCGCCTTCGGCTGTTGCTCGACGAGGAACGTCGCCGCTGGTCTGCGCTCGACGGGTCGCTGGCCGAACCTATCGAGGCCCTCACCGATCTGGTCCTGGCCGGGGGCAAACGGCTGCGCCCGGCGTTCTGTCATTGGGGCTTCGTGGCCGCAGGCGGCGATCCCGACGATCCCGTGGTGGTCGATGCCGGGGCTGCCTTCGAGCTCCTCCAGGGCTTCGCGCTGATCCACGACGACGTGATGGACGGCTCGGCCACCCGCCGAGGCCTCCCCGCGGTGCACCGTCGGTTCATCGGTCGTCACGAAGATTCCTCGTGGGTGGCCGAGCCCCGTCGCTTCGGCGAGGGCGTGGCCATCCTCGTGGGAGACCTGGCCTTCGTGTACGCCGATCAGGTGCTGCCCGATGGCGGCGCCGAGGTGGCCCGGCTGTGGCACGAGTTGCGAGTGGAGCTGAACATCGGCCAGTACCTCGACCTGGTCGGTACTGCGGCGGCCCGCTACGACCGGGCCGGCACCCGGCGCATCGCCCGCTACAAGTCGGGCAAGTACACCATCGAACGTCCATTGCAGCTGGGCGCGGCATTGGCCGGTCGCCCAGAGCTGGTGCAACCGCTGGGCCGCTTCGGTGACCCGCTCGGCGAAGCCTTCCAACTGCGAGACGACGTACTCGGCGTGTTCGGCGATTCCACCCGCACCGGCAAACCGGTGGGCGACGATCTGCGCGAGGGCAAGCCCACGCTGCTCTTGGCCGTGGCCCACGAACGGGCCGATGCCAACGGCCGAGACCTGCTGGCCAAGGTGGGCGACGAAGACTTGGGCCCCGAGGTGATCGCTGACCTTCAACTGCTGTTGGAGTCCACCGGGGCCGTCGAAGTGGTGGAAGCCACCATCGCCGAGCTGGCTGGCCAGGCCATCGACGCCCTCCACGAACTGGGCCTGGACCCTGTTCCCGTAGGAGCGCTCGAGGACCTGGCCCGCTTCGTGGTCTCCCGCGACGCCTGACCTGTACATAGCGGCGGGCCCGCGTTCGGCCGCCCGGCTGATGGCGAGACGAAGGGCCTACGCCCGGGTGAGCCGGTCGTAGATCCTGAGGGCATCGGGTAACGATGCGGTGACCACGCCGGGTTCGGCCGCCACCGCTTCGAGCCAAGGTGGGTGCACTTCGGCCACCACCACGAGCGGCGTTTCGAGGCCGCTGAACTCGAGGGCCTGACGGGCGTAGGTGGTGGCGTAGTCGGCGGGGCGGACGTCTCGGCCCAGTTCCACCAGTGCGTAAGGGTCGGGGGTCTGGATCGGCAGGTCCTGGGCTCCGGCGGCAGGGACCGGCGGGTCGACCACCGACGACGAGTGAGGACTGGGGCCGCCGCCGGCAATGCCGGTGCCGTCGTCGAGGATGGCCCCGGTGACCAGCTGGTGGCGGGCACCAGCGATGAGCAGGGCGAT
>JBDTBS010000271.1:0-15439 GCA_039924035.1 Aquihabitans sp.
CCTCGACCCGTTCGGTGATGATCTGGGGCGAGTGCAGCGAGAGCGGTACCTCGACGCCGAGTTGGCCCTCGACATCGCCCTTCTTGGCCATGGAGAGCGGCTGCGCCACCTTGCAGTTGTCGCGGTAGATGGCCACGGCCTTGACGCCGAGCTTCCAGGCCTCTATGTGGAGCTGCTCCACATCTTCGATCGAGGCCTCTTCGGGCATGTTGACGGTCTTGGAGATGGCACCGGAGATGAAGGGCTGGACGGCCGCCATCATGCGCACGTGGCCCATGTAGTGGATGGGGTTGTCGCCCATGGAGCAGGCGAACACCGAGATGTGCTCAGGAGCCAGGTGCGGGGCACCGAGGATGCTCTTCTCCTCGTCGATGTAGGCCACGATGTCGTTGACCTGGGTCTCGTCGTAGCCGAGGCGGTGCAGGGCCCGCGGGATCGTCTGGTTGACGATGGTCATGTTGCCGCCACCGACCAGCTTCTTCATCTTGACCAGACCGAGGTCGGGCTCGATGCCGGTGGTGTCGCAGTCCATCATCAGGCCGATGGTGCCCGTGGGGGCCAGGACGGAGGCCTGCGAGTTGCGGACCCCGAACTGCTCGCCTAGCTCACAGGCCTCGTCCCAGGACTGCTGGGCGGCTGACAGCAACTCGGCGGGGACCAGTTCCTCGTCGATGTGCGATGCCGCGTCGCGGTGCATGTTGAGCACCCGGAGCATGTGCTCCTCGTTGTCGGCGTAGCCAGCGAACGGGCCCATGCGGGCTGCAGTGCGAGCCGAGGTGGCGTAGGAGTGACCGGTCAGGAGTGCAGTGATGGCCGCGGCCCAGGCCCGACCCTCGTCGGAGTCGTAGGCGTAGCCCATGGCCATCAGCAGGGCGCCGATGTTCGCGTAGCCGATACCGAGCTGGCGGAACTTGCGGGAGGTGTCGCCAATGGGGCCGGTCGGGTAGTCGGCCCGGCCCACCAGGATCTCCTGGGCGGTGAAGATGACCTGCACGGCAGCCTTGAAGCCGTCGACATCGAAGCGGTCGTCGGCATCGACGAACTTCAACAGGTTGAGGCTGGCCAGGTTGCAGGCCGAGTCGTCTAGGTGCATGTATTCCGAGCACGGGTTCGAACCGTTGATGCGCCCGGTGTTGTGGGCGGTGTGCCACCGGTTGATGGTGGTGTCGAACTGCATGCCGGGATCGGCGCACTCCCAGCTGGCCGTGGAGATCTGGCGCATGAGGTCGCGGGCCTTGAGCGTCTTCTTGATCTCGCCGTCCTGGGAACCTCGGAGGTGCCAGTCGGCATCGGCTTCGACGGCTTCCATGAACTCGTCGGTGACCCGCACCGAGTTGTTGGCGTTCTGGTACTGGATGGAGTAGCTGTCTCGGCCGTCGAGGTCCATGTCGAACCCGGCGTCACGCAGGGCCCGGGCCTTGTTCTCTTCGCGGCTCTTGCACCAGATGAACTCTTCGATGTCGGGATGACCGACATCGAGGATGACCATCTTGGCGGCGCGGCGGGTCTTGCCGCCGGACTTGATGGTGCCGGCAGAGGCATCGGCCCCCCGCATGAAGCTGACCGGGCCCGAGGCGGTGCCGCCGCCCTTCAGGTATTCGGCTGATGAGCGGATGCGAGACAGGTTGACGCCGGCGCCGGAGCCACCCTTGAAGATCACGCCCTCTTCGCGGTACCAGTTGAGGATCGAGTCCATGGAGTCGTCGACCGACAGGATGAAGCAGGCCGAGGCCTGCTGTGGGACACCCTCCACTCCGATGTTGAACCAGACAGGCGAGTTGAAGGCCGCCATCTGGTTGACCAGGAGGTGCTTGAGCTCGGCCACGAAGGTCTCGGCCTCGCGGTCGTCGGTGAAGTAGCCACCTTCGCAGCCCCAGGTGGTGATGGTGTCGGCCACCCGGTCTATGACCTGCTTGAGCGAGGTCTCGCGCTCGGGGGTACCGAGGGTTCCACGGAAGTACTTCTGGGTGACGATGTTGGTGGCGTTGAGAGACCAGGTGGTCGGGAACTCGACGCCCAGCTGCTCGAAGGCCACCGAGCCGTCCCGGAAGTTGGTGATGCGGGCATCGCGCCGTTCCCAGGTGACGGTGTCGTAGGGGTGCACGCCCTCTTCGGTGTAGTGACGACGGATGTCGATCCCGGTTTGTTCGGGGGCCATGGCCATTGGTGCGTGCTCCTGGGAAGACGGCGAGTGAAAGTTGACTGATCTGCGGTGATTCGGACAGCACACGGTTGGGCGGAAAGCCGAGGCTTCCCGCCGGCGCGGGCACTACCGGTTGTGGCCGTGGACTCCCCTACTGCCCCGTCACCACAAGATGTAGAGACAAACTACAGCACGGTAACTACACCGGTGTCAACGGATTCGATGAGATTGTTGCCCCACCGACATCCGAACGACCCCGATCCCGCTGGGAAGAGCGAACATCGGACGGGACGGCCAGGTCGAAGGGAGAAGTCTCGGCCTGAGCCTCGACCTGTGGTCTCCCTCACATTCACGCTCCGATCTCGATCACGAGGATCTCGTCCGGAGCACCCCACACCTCTGATTCCGACCACCCGTCCGATGCTCGCTGCTACCGGGATACAACCTACGACCTTTGGTCTGTGGAGCGATAGGGGAACAACCCTGTGAATTACGGGTGGATTACCCCCCTGTTCATCCACAGCGCGGTGGACAATGGATCCGAACTCAAGGACCGGCATGACCCACGGCCGCGCCGGGGTACGGTCCCAGGGGCAACCGGAGTCCCGATGTCGGCCATGACCGGCCGACCGAACCCCGAACCGTTGTCCACCAACGATTCTACCGGCAAGATCGAGGTATCCGCCGTGCGTCAACTGCTTCCCGAGCCAGCCGACATCGACCCGTTCGAGGCTCACGGCTCAGCGCTGCGACCCCACTCCCCGGGCCGCCCATGGCTGTTGATCAACATGGTCACGACACTCGATGGCGCGACGGCTGTGGGTGGGGTGTCTGGAACCCTGGGCGGAGACGCCGATCGCACCGTGTTCTCGGCCATCAGGGCAGTAGGCGACGTGATCCTGGCCGGGGCCGCCACCGTGCGGGCCGAGGGCTACGGCCCGCCCCGCACCCCCACCGCCCGCCAGGCCGAACGTACGGCCCGGGGACAGGAGCTCTTTCCCCGCATTGCGGTGGTCACCAGGTCACTCGACCTCGACCCCACCACCCCCTTGTTCACCGACGCAGTCCAGCGGCCGTTGGTGTACACGGTGGAAGGGGCCGACGAGACCAGATGGGCGGCGCTGGCCGAGGTGGCAGAGGTGGTGGCCGTCGGCTCCGACGATGTCGACATGGCAGCCATGGCCGAGCACCTCTACGGCACTGGAGCCCGGACCGTGGTGGTCGAAGGTGGCCCGGTGATCAATGGCCATTTGCTGGAAGCCGGACTCGTCGACGAACTGAACGTCACCGTGGCCCCAGTTCTGGCCGGCGGATCAAGCCACCGTCTGACCCACGGCGCCGACCCCGGGGCACACGAGATGACGTTGGCCCACCTGTGGACGGCCGACGACGTGCTGTTGGCCCGCTACGTGCGGACCTGACCGGCGGCCAGCATCTGACCTACGAGGTCAATGGCGCTTGGGCTCGGTGGCCTTGGTGAGGGCCGAGGCTGTCAGTTCTGTGAGCTCACGCTCGAAGTCGGCGAGATCCGAGAATTCCTTGTAGACGCTGGCAAAGCGCACCGCAGCGACCACATCCACGTCTCGCAGGCGTTCCAATACCGTGCGTCCAACGTCACTGGAGCGAACGTCTCCGCCATCGAGGCGCAGGGATTCCTCTACCTGGGTGGCCAGGTCCTCGAGCTGGCCGGGGGCGACGTTGCGGGCCTTGGTGGCTGCTTGGAGCCCACCGATGACCTTGGCCCGGTCGAAGGGCACCCGGTCGCCCGAGCGCTTGACCACCATGAGCGGTACTTCTTCCAGTCGCTCGAAGGTGGTGAAACGACGCTGACAGGTCAGACATGACCGTCGACGACGGATCGCCATGCCGTCTTCGGACTGGCGCGAATCGACCACCTTGTCGTCGAAACTTCCACAACCCGGACAGCGCACGCCGTGAACGCTACAACCCGTCGGTGGTCGCTCCGAAGTGGAGGTTCCTACCCGGCGACGGTGATGCGATCTCCGGGAGCAATGGCCGTTGATCCGTGGGCCGTGACCAACTGGTCGACCAAGGGTCGGATGTCTCCGGTGGGCTGCAGGTCTCGGGCGATCGACCACATGGTGTCGCCGGGGCGGACCATCACCGTGCGACCGCTCTCGGTTCCAGCGGTAGCGACCGATGCGGCCGAAGGAGCATCGGGGGCGAACCCGGCGAAGGCCCCTCGCCCAATGGCCACCGCACCGACCATGAGGACCAGGGTCAACACGATGGCGGCCAACACGGCTTGAGGAGAGAACAGCGGCTCGGCAGCCTCCAAGGGCTCGGCCGTCTCGTTGGATCCGACCAAGCGCAGGTGAGTTCGACCGAGGCCGGTGGTGTTTCGGTGTGAGGTGATGACAGCAGCCATGGGATGCATTCTCCGCAGGGGGTGTGACATTCTCCGGCGGCGAACGTTCGTTCGCCTCACGAGAGGATAGGCACGAACACCCGTTCCCCGTCAACCCCGAACGAACAAATGTTTGCCCGAACAGGTGTGCGATGGTACGGTACCGATCGACCACCTGTTCGATCTCGGATCGGTGGTCACCAGACCACCGACCATCCGCCCGGAGGGCCCGCCATGGCCGACAAGCCGCTCACCGACCGTCAACGCCAGATCCTCGAGTGCATCGATGAATCCATGCGTGAGCGGGGCTATCCCCCGTCGGTGCGTGAGATCGGTGCATCGGTCGGCCTCGGCTCCCCTTCCACCGTCCACTCCCACCTGTCCACACTTCAACGCAACGGTTTCCTGCGCCGCGACCCCACCAAGCCACGGGCCATCGAGGTCCGCTGGGACTCGGCATCGGGTGCAGCAGTAGACCGACGCCCAGTGCGTCACGTGCCGTTGATCGGCGATGTGGCTGCTGGAACCGACGTGCTGGCCCAGGAGAACGTCGAGGAATCCATCCCGGTCCCCGAAGACTTCACCGGTCCTGGCGAGCTCTTCGCCCTGCGGGTCCGTGGCGATTCCATGATCGACGTGGGCATCTTCGACGGCGACACCGTGGTGGCCCGGTCACAGAAGGAAGCCCAGAAGGGCGAGATCATCATCGCTGGCATCCCCGGCGAAGAAGCAACGGTCAAGACCTATGACCGCCAGGGCGACAAGATCGTGCTCCTGCCGGCCAACTCCCGCCTGGAGCCCATGGTCTTCGATCCAGCCGACGTGCAGATCTACGGGCGCGTCGTCACGGTGATGCGTCGGCTCTGACCGCCGATACCGTGCCGGTCATGGCCGATACGTTCGACACCCAACCGACTGCCGACTTCTGGTTCGACCCGCTGTGCCCGTGGGCATGGATGTCTTCACGGTGGCTGCTGGAGGTGGCCACGGTTCGGCCCATCACGCCGAAGTTCCACGTGATGAGCCTGGCTGTCCTCAACGAGGGCCGTGAACTACCCGAGAGCTACAAGGAACTCATGACCAAGGGTTGGGGTCCGGTCCGGGTCTGCATCGCGGCCGAAGCTGAACACGGCAACGAGGTCCTGCTCCCCCTCTACACCGCGCTCGGCAACCGCTTTCATCCGCAGGGCCGAGGAATGGGCCATGACGTGCTCGAAGAGGCCCTGGCCGAGGTCGGTCTTCCCGCTGAGCTGATCCGGGCTGCCGACAGCACCGAGTGGGACGAGAAGCTCCGGGAATCTCACCACGACGGCATGGACCGGGTGGGCATGGACGTTGGAACCCCGGTCATCTCCGTCGGCGGGGTCTCGTTCTTCGGACCAGTGGTCACCCCCGCACCCAAGGGCGAGGCCGCCGGACTCCTGTGGGACGGCGTGGTCCTGGTGGCTGCCACCCCCGGATTCTACGAGCTCAAGCGCACCCGCACCGAAGACCCCATCTTCGACTGACCGGTTCAGGCCTGGTAGGCCGCCGCCCGGTCACCCACCCTCCGGGCTGCGGCCATCACCACGTCGTCCACGTCGAGCCCCAACGCATGACGCATGGTGAGTACCGCGTGCACGCGGCCCGACCACACCGTCAGGTGCTGGTAGAGGACCACCTCGTCGGTGACACCGGTGTGGTCCTCCACCTGGAACCAGTCGATATCAGCAGGCACTTCGATTTCGTCATCAGCGGGATCACGGAGCCGGGCCTCGATCCAGCCGGGCGTCACGTCGCGCTCTCGCCACCGCTCCCGCCACGTCTCCTCCAGGCATAGCGCCCCGTACTGTTGCCACACCTGGCGATGGTCACCGTCGTCAGGGTCGGCAAAGGACTCCACCCGAACCACCAGGAGCACGCCACCGTCTCGTCGCCGCCAAGCCCGGCCTTCGTCGAGTCCGGTCAGGGTCCGGTTCAGGCGCTCCGAACGCAGACGATCGGCGGCCTCGCCGGACCCGTAGGGATCGAGCAGCTCGGTGTTGTTGAGCATGGACAGGTCGCTCCAGCCCCGTCCGAGGTCTCCCAGCCGCAGCAGCGGTTCTTCCACCAGCGCTTGGTCTGCTGGATCCCACCACCGGTTCTCACCTTTCGGGCCGCTCCGTCGTTGGTGGGTGACCGGCCCAGAACCGCGGCGGTGGGTGCGGCGCCTCCAGATCACGGTCCGGTGCGGAGCAGGTCGTCGAGGGCCGAGAAGCATCGTTCGATCGGCTCCCGGGCCACTCGTTCGTCTGCTGTGTGGGCCAGCGTGGCATCGCCGGGGCCGAAGTTGGCGGCAGGGATGCCATGGGCCGCGAAGCGGGCCACGTCGGTCCACCCGAGCTTGGCGTCGACGGTGAGTTCGTTGCGGCCGATCAGCGCGGCCAGGACCGGGTGGTCGAGTGACGGCAGTGCGGCATCGGCTCGGTCTACGACCTCGACGGTGTCGCCGTCCTCCAGCACCGGGGCCAGCGTGGCCCGCACGGCTGCTTCGGCCTGGGTCGCGGTGCGGTCGGGGGCAAAGCGATGGTTGAGGATCACCACGGCTTCGTCGGGGATCACGTTGCCAGCCACCCCACCGGAGACTTGGACAGCCTGGAGGGCTTCGCGGAACTGACATCCATCGATGAGCGGCTGTCGGCAATCGTGACCCTCCACCGCGGCCAACAGCCGGCCCAGCCGGTGGATGGCATTGCGACCCATCCACGGCCGAGCGGTGTGGGCCCGTCGCCCCTGCATGGTGACCCGAAAGCGCATGGTCCCCTGGCAGCCGGCCTCGATGAGCCCATCGGTGGGCTCGCCGAGCAGGGCCACGTCGGCGTGGAGCAGATCGGGACGGTCAGCGAACAGGTGGGTCAGACCGTTGTGGATGGCTTCCACCTCTTCGCCGGCGTAGAAGACGTAGGTGACGTCGACGGCGGGCTCGGTCACCGTGCGGGCCAACTCGACCATCACCGCCAGGCCGGCCTTCATGTCGGTGGACCCCAACCCCCACAGCACGTCACCGCCGATGCGGGGCGTGGCATTGCCGTTGGCGGGAACGGTGTCGGTGTGGCCGGCCAGCAGAACTCGGGTGGGTCGGCCCAGGTGTGTTCGCGCCACCAGGTTGAGGCCCACCCGTTCGACGTCGAGGCCGGGCACGGACCGCAGTTCGGTCTCCAACCAGTCGACCAGCGGCCCTTCGTGGTGGCTCTCCGAGGGGATGGCCACGAGGTCACGAGTCAGGTGCAGGAGATCGGCCATGGTCAGGAGGTGCTGGAACCCAGGCGCTGAGCCAACAGGTCGAATCGTTCGGTGGGTTGGACGGCAGCCACCCGAATGTGACCGGCACCGTCGGGCCCGTAGAACTCGCCGGGACTGACGAGGACACCGATCTTTCGGGCCAGGCGCTCGGCCAGCGCCCAGGCATCACCGTTGGGGGCCGGGATCCACAGGTAAAAGGCACCGCCCGATTGGGGCACGTCGAGTCCGAACTGGGTCAGTACAACCGTGAGCCGATCCAGCCGATCCCGGTAGATCTCGCGTTGGACCGCTACGTGGTCGTCATCGGCCCAGGCCACGGCGCCGGCGGCCTGCATGGGCCCAGGCACCATGAACCCGGCGTGCTTGCGGACTTCGGACAAGTAGTGGACGAGGTCATCGTCACCGGCGTAGAAGCCGACCCGGGCTCCCGCGAAGTTGGATCGCTTCGACAGCGAGTGGACGGCCAACACGCCGTTGCGACCGTGTTGGAGGACCGATCGGGCGGGACCCTCCCACGTGAACTCGGCGTAGCACTCGTCGGACAGGACCGGAACGTCGTGGGCTCGGCCCCAAGCCGCCACTGCTTCCAGGTCATCGAGGCCACCAGCGGGATTACCGGGCGTGTTGACCCACAGGCACACGGCCCGGACGGCATCGGCCGGCTCGATGGCCTCGACGCGGATGCGCCACCGGTCGTCGACCGGAACGGGAACGGCCCGGCAACCGGCCAGGGTGGCGCCCATGGCATAGGTCGGATAGCTGACCGCCGGGTAGAGCACGGTGTCTCGCTCGGGGCGGCGGAGGCGCAGCCAGTGCGGCGTGCCGGCCACCATTTCCTTGGTACCCACACAAGCAGCGACGGCCGAGGCGGGCACGTCGACGTCGAACCGGCGCCCCAGCCAGTCGGCGGCGGCCTGCCGGTAGTCATCGGTGCCCACCGATGGCGGGTAGCGCCGGGCGGTGGTGCTGTCGGACAAAGCTGCCATGGCCGCGCCCGGTGGTGCATCGAAGGGAGTACCGATGGACAGGTCGACCATCCCACCGGGGTGGGCATCGGCCAACACGGCCAGCGGGGCCAGCCGGTCATAGGGGTACGGGGGAGGAACGAAGCCGGTCACGAGATCAGTTCCTGTGGAGGTCGGCGTTGAGAGAGCCCCACTCGACCGTCTGCGACAGGACCTCGACGGTCCCGGTGGTGGAGTTACGCCGGAACAGCAGGTCGTCTCGGCCCGAAAGTGTGGAGGCCTTCACCACCTGACCGTCGGGGAGGGTGACCCGTGAACCGGCGGTGAGGTAGAGGCCGGCTTCCAACGTGCACCGGTCGCCGAAGGAGATCCCGAGACCAGAGTTGGCGCCCAGCAGGCACTCCTCACCGATGGAGATGACGGCTTTGCCGCCGCCGGACAACGTGCCCAGGATGGATGCGCTACCGCCGATGTCGGAGCCGCTGCCGACCACGACACCAGACGAGATCCGCCCCTCGACCATGGAGGCCCCGAGGGTGCCGCCGTTGAAGTTGCAGAAGCCTTCGTGCATGACCGTTGTACCCGGGGCCAAGTGGGCCCCGAGGCGAACCCGGTCGGCGTCGGCAATACGGACGCCGGACGGGGTGACGTAGTCGACCATGCGGGGAAACTTGTCGACGGCGAACACCGTCACCTGGTGACCGGCGGCTTTCAGGCGCAGCCGGATCTGTTCGAAGCCCTCGACGGGACACGGTCCGTGATTGGTCCACACCACGGTGTGGAGCAGACCGAACAGGCCGTCGAGGTTCATGGAGTTCGGGCGACGGAGCCGATGCGACAGCAGGTGCAGCCGCAGGTAGGCGTCGTGGGTATCGACAGGTGGGGCATCGAGGTCGGCGATGAAGGTGACCACCGCGGCCCGCCGCACCCGGCGAACGCTGTCGGCCTTCAGGATCCGGTCGAGGTCGACCCGCAGGGCATCCAAGGCCTGGCGACGGTCGAGCTCATAGGTGGCTGATCCCCCCGGGTGACCGAGTTCCTCGGCGAGGCGCAGGGCCCCTTCGGTGCTGCCCAGGATCGGCTCGGGATACCAGGTGTCGAGCACCTCTTTGTCGGCCGCCGCGTAAGTGGCGATGCCGACACCCCAGGCACTGGAAGCCGGTGACGTCGAGTCGGGTACCGGGGTCGGGCTCACCGGCACACCGTACCGTCCTTGGTCAGTCGGCGATCCAGGTTGCGAGCTTCAACGACGCGGCCTCGTCGAGGCGGGCGGTGACGGCCATGCCGGTATCGGCAGCCACCTCGCTGAGCACCTCACCTTCCCGGTGGACCTCGGCCAGGATGTCGCCTCGGTCGAACGGGATGAGCAACTCGGTCACGGTGGTGAATGCCCGCAGGCGCTCACCGATGGTGGCCAACAGATTCTCGACACCTTCACCGGTCACCGCAGAGATGGCCACCGAGCCTTCGTGGGTGGCTACCAGGCCTGCGGCGTAGTCGGTCAGGTCGGCTTTGTTGAAGCACAGGAGCTCGGGAACCTCGCCGGCGCCGATCTCGGCCAAGACCTCGTGTACGGCATCGATGTGGCTCTGCGGATCGGGCCCGGAGGCATCGACCACGTGGACCAGCAGGTCGGCGTTGGATGCGACCCGCAACGTCGACTTGAACGACTCGATGAGTTGGTGGGGCAGCTTACGAATGAACCCGACGGTGTCTGATAGCAGCACCGCCTCGCCGCCAGGCAACTGCAACCGGCGAGTGGTGGCATCGAGGGTGGCGAACAGCCGGTCTTCGACCAGCACCCCAGCCCCGCTGAGTTGGTTGAGCAGGGTGGACTTCCCGGCGTTGGTGTAGCCCACGATGGTGACCTCGGCGGTCCGACTCCTGCTGCGCTGCTTGTGCTGGGTATCTTGCACCGCGGCCATGGCCCGTAGGTCGCCCTCGAGCTTGTGGATACGTCGGGTGATACGTCGACGGTCGGTCTCCAGCTTGGTCTCGCCGGGACCACGGCTACCGACCCGGGCACCGCCGGCCGACATGCCACCGGCCTGCTGGGACAGGGTGATGCCCTTGCCTCGCAGGCGGGGCTTGAGGTAGCGGAGCTGGGCCAACTCCACTTGGGCCCGACCCTCAACGCTCGATGCGTTCTGGGCGAAGATGTCGAGGATCACCGCGGTGCGATCGAGTGCGGTTCGACCTAGGAGCTTCTCCAGGTTGCGTTGCTGAGCGGGACCGAGGTTGTCGTCGAACACGACGGTGTCGCAGTCGAGGGAGACAGCCAGCTGGCGCAGTTCCTCGGCCTTGCCCTTGCCGAGATAGGTGGCCGGGTCGGGGGTGGCCCGGCGCTGGGAGATGCGACCGACCACGTCGGCGCCTGCGGTGTCCACCAACTGGGCCAGTTCGTCGAGGTCGAACTCGGTCTCTTCGGGGTCGCCACCGCCGAGGGTGACGCCGACGATGATGATCTTCTCCCGGAAGGTCCGGTCGATCAGTCCGTCGGAGGCCCCGCCGAAGTCGCCGAATGCGCCACGGTGGCTCTCGTCGTCAGCCAGGTCGTCATCGTCGAGATCTTCGTCGAACCCCTCATCCACACCGTCGTCGAGTTCGAGGTCTTCTGGTTTCAGGTCTTGGTCGTCGACGGTCATACCGTCACCTCCACGTCGGCGATGTGCACTGATGAGCTGTGCAGGGTCATGGACTCCCCCACCTCGACCACAACATCACCACCGGGCATGTGCACGGTCACCCGGTCGCCAACCAACATCCAGTCATGGGCGGCCCTGGCCGCCGCCGTGGCCCCGCTACCACAGGCTGCGGTGAGCCCAGCCCCTCGCTCCCACACGACCAGATCGATGGCATCGGGCTCGCCGGAGGTGGGGGCCACGAAGTGCACGTTGATCCCAGCATCGAACATGGCCTCGTGGAGTCGACCGGCAGCAGCGGCATCGACAGCAGACGGGTCGGCCACCCGGAGCACGAGGTGGGGGTTTCCGAGATCGAAGCTCTGACGATCGATGGCATCGAGGGCCACAGCCTGCAGCTCGGCGACCGAGGCATCCGGGGAGATGTCGAGGGCACGATCGGGTAGTGGGCCGGGGGCGGCTGCACCCATGGCGATCGACGCAGACATGGCTTGAGGGTTGCCGCCGGGGTCTGGGCCGAACGTGACGGAGCGAGGCCCGGCATCAGTGGTGACCAGCAGGGATCCCTCGGTCTCGCGGCGGCGTCTCACCTCAGCATGGGTCAGGCAGCAGATGCCGTTACCGCTCATCTCGGCCACCGAACCATCGGCATTGTGAAGCTTCATCACCAGATCCGAACCGTTCTGACCATGCAGTCCGAGCAACAGGCCATCGGCGCCGATGCCGGCGTGACGGTCGCACCAACGCTCGGCTCGGGCGGCCCAGGCTTCGTGGGCGAACGCTGCGGGATCGTCGGTGAGGAACACGAGGAAGTCATTGCCGAGGCCGTGGTGCTTGGTGAGGCGAAACGTCATGGTCCAGTCAGTCTCGCAGCACCGGCCACCGGACCCCACCGGTTTGAGGCTTCAGCCTCCAGCGCCCCGTAGGCCACCATCGGATCGGTGTCGGCCCCAACCCACGTGATGCGGGGGTCCTTGCGGAACCACACCCGCTGGCGACGGGAGAACTTGCGGGTCCGCACCACAGCCTCGGCCAGCGCTTCGGCCAGAGTCGGGGCGGGCCGGCCGGCATCTACGGCTTCGAGGTGAGCCAGGAGCTCCCGGTAGCCAAGAGCTTGAGCCGCGGTGTGGCTGAGCGGCCCCCAGATGCGCAACCTCTCGACCTCTTCGAGGAAGCCATCTGTCATCTGTTGCTGGTAGCGGGCCTCGATCCGTGCTGCCACCACCGGGCGGGAAAGCCACAGCCCGAACAACGTCACCGGGGTGGGCGGGTGTTGGGCGAGGCCGGGACCGAACGATGAGAAGGGACGACCGCTACCGAGTGTCACCTCCAACGCCCGCACGATTCGTCGCCGGTTGGTGGGCTCCATGCGGGCTGCGGCCATCGGGTCGAGCCCCGTCAGCCGCCTATGCAGGCCTTCGGTATCGGGGTCATCGTCCAGTTCGGCGACCACGGCGGGGAACTGGCCGGGAATGTCGAGGCCGTCGATCACCGCCCGCAGGTAGAGGCCGGTACCTCCCACCAGGAGGGCTCGTCGGCCTCGGGAGGCGATGTCGGCCAGAGCGGTGGTCACCGCGGCCTGGAACGTCGATAGATCGAATGTCTCGGTCGGGTCGACCAGGTCGATCAGGTGGTGGCGGACTTCGGCCTGCTCAGCCGCGGTTGGCTTGGCGGTTCCGATGTCCATGCCCCGGTAAACCTGCATGGAGTCGACCGACACCAGTTCCACATCGCCTCGCCGGCGGGCCAGTTCCATGGCCAGCGCCGACTTCCCTGAAGCCGTGGTCCCCACGATGGCAATGGGGTCGAGCCCGGCGGGGACGACCTTGTTCACCGGCCGGTCACCGACGGGAGATGTCGATCATGCCGAGGCGACCGGGATGCGGGTGCGGTGGCGGGCCGGCGCGGTGACGGCCACCAACTCACCCCGCAGGAAGTGAGGAGCAGCACTGGTGACCAAGACCTCGGCGTAGGAACCGACGCGAAGCGGCTGAGCACTGGCGAAGTGGAGCAGCTTGTTCTGGCGGGTGCGACCGGTGAGGACGGACGGGTCCCGGCGGGACGGGCCCTCGACCACGACCTCCTCCACCCGACCTATGCGGGCCTCGTGCTTGGCCAGCGCCGAACGTTCGAGGATCACCTTGAGCCGGTCGAACCGGTCGGACACCACCGCAGGATCGATGAACTGGTCGACCATCTCTGCGGCTTCGGTACCCGTCCGAGGCGAGTAGATGAACTGGTAGGCCGAGTCGTACTCGGCAGCCGCGGCCAACTCCAGCGTCTGGGTGAAGTCGTCGTCGGTCTCGCCGGGGAAGCCCACGATGATGTCGGTGGTGACGGCCAAGTCGTCGATGGCGGCCCGTGCCGCAGCCAGCTTCTCCATGTAGCGCTCTGCGGTGTAGCCGCGGTGCATGGCTGCCAAAACCCGGTCGCTACCCGACTGCACCGGCAGGTGCAGGTGTTCGCACACCTCGGGGGTCTCGGCCATGGCCGCGATGGTCTCGGGGCGCAGGTCTTTGGGGTGGGGGCTGGTGTACCGGACCCGGTGTATGCCCTCCACGGCTCCGACCGACCGGAGCAGGTCGGCGAACAGGGGGCGGATCCGCACATCTTCACCGGCTTTGCGTGCCGCCAGGGTGAGGTCACGCCCATATGAGTTGACGTTCTGGCCGAGCAGGGTGACCTCGCTGACCCCGTCGGCAGCCAGACCAGCCACCTCGTCGACCAGGCGGTCGTAGGGGCGGGAGATCTCCTCGCCCCGTACGGCAGGCACGATGCAGAAGGCGCAGTTGTTGTCGCAGCCGATCTGGATGGTGACCCACGCGGTGTGGCCCTCATCTCGACGGGCGGGCATGGCCGAGGGGAACAGCTCGTAATCGTCGGCCACCGTCTCGGTGAGGATCTCGGTGAGCGGGCCTTCGACCCGGCTGCGGTGCAGCAGTTCGGTGGCCTTGTGGACGTTGTGGGTTCCGAACACCAGGTCGACGTAGGGGGCTCGCTCGCGTATGCCCTCTTGGTCCTTCTGGGCCAGGCAGCCGGCGACCACGATCTCCATACCCGGCTTGGCGTCCTTGACCGACTTGAGGTGGCCAAGGGTGCCGTAGAGCTTGTTGTCGGCATTCTCACGGATGCAGCAAGTGTTGAGCACGACCACGTCGGCATCGTCGACATCGGTGGTTGCCACCATGCCGTCGGCCTCCATGAGCCCGGCGATGCGCTCAGAATCGTGTTCGTTCATCTGGCATCCGAAGGTGCGGATGAGGAACCGTCGGGGTTGCTCGGTGGCCGGAGACTCCATGGTAGGCAACGGTACTGCCCTCACCCCCGACCCCACCTTTCCCGTGTGACCGGAAGCAGAAAACGCCAAGAGCGTCCGACCCCAGCGGTCCGGACGCTCTTGACGGGTGTGGGTGGAACAACGGCGGCGCTGTGCCGAGGAGGCAAGGCAGCGCCGCCGGAGATCAATCGAGGGTGATCGGCATGTCGTCGGAATCGAGGACGCTGTCAGCCTCGGCATCGGCGTCGGCCTTGGCCTTGGCCTCGGCTTCCGGATCGGCGATGATGCCCACCTGCTTGAGGATCCGGTCTGATAGCTCGACCATGATCTCGGGGTTCTGGATCAGGAACGTCTTGGCGTTCTCCCGACCCTGACCGAGTTGCTCGCCCTCGTAGGTATACCAAGCCCCCGATTTCTTCACGAAGCCAAGGTCGACACCGATGTCGAGAGTGGAACCCTCTCGGCTGATGCCCTTGCCGTACATGATGTCGAACTCGGCCTGCTTGAACGGCGGGGCGACCTTGTTCTTGACGACCTTGACGCGGGTGCGGTTGCCCACGATCTCGACACCGTCCTTGATGGACTCGATGCGACGGATATCCAGGCGGACCGACGAGTAGAACTTCAGCGCCCGACCACCAGGGGTGGTCTCGGGAGACCCGAACATCACGCCGATCTTCTCACGCAGCTGGTTGATGAAGATGCAGACGGTGTTGGTCTTGTTGAGGTTGCCGGTGAGCTTGCGCAGAGCCTGGGACATGAGCCGAGCCTGGAGGCCGACGT
>JBDTBS010000272.1:0-3902 GCA_039924035.1 Aquihabitans sp.
GCCACCATGGAACCCAAGATCACCGAACTGCGTGAGCTGATCGTGGCCCGCGGGCTAGATGTCGACATCGAGGTCGACGGTGGCATCGGCCCCGACACCATCGCCGGGGCCGCTTCGGCGGGGGCCAACGTGCTGGTCGCCGGTAGTGCCCTCTACCGGGACCCCGATGGTCTGGCCCATGCCGTCACCGACCTGCGGAACCGGGCCGAGGCCGCGCAGAAGGAAACGGTGGCGTGATCTGTTCGGCGGGACCCCGACATGCCGCGGCCACAGTTGCCTTGGTGGCGATGCTGTCCATGATCGGAGCAGCCTGCACCGATAGCGACGATGGCTCCGACGAGGCTTTCTGTGCCCGCCTGGCCGAAGCACCGGCACTATCCACGGTGATCGACGGTTTCACGAGCGCTTCACCCGACGACCTCGATCAGCGCCTCAGCCAAGCCGCCGAGTCATATTCCAAGCTCCGGGACGCGGCCCCGAGCGAGGTCGACGACGAGGTCGACACGCTGGTCGACCTCGTCGATGCCGTCATCGATGCCGTACGGACCAACCCCGAAGACCCCGTGGCTGCCGCCGATCAGGTCCGCAGCGTGGTCGGCCAGCATCCTGATGCTGCTACTGCGTCGGAAACGGTGACCGAATATGCCTCGCGCACCTGCAAGATCGAGTTGGGCACCACCACGGTGCCCGGGCCCTGAACCAGGCCCCTACTTCTCGAGTTCGGCCCGACCGGCAATCACCTTGTCGATGATCCCGTAGTCCTTGGCCTGCTCGGAAGTGAACCAGCGGTCCCGCTCCGAGTCGGCCTCGATCTGTTCGACGGTCTGCCCTGTGTGATGGGCGATGCGCTCGGCCATGAGCCTCTTGATGTAGACCATCCGCTCGGCCTGGATGGCGATATCGGAGGCCTGACCCTGGATGCCGCCGGAGGGCTGGTGCATCATGATCTGGGCGTGGGGCAGGGCGTAGCGCTTGCCCGCAGCACCGGCGCACAGCAGGAACTGACCCATGGATGCGGCCAGGCCCATGCACACGGTGCCCACGTCGGCGTTCACGAACTGCATGGTGTCGTAGATGGCCATACCCGCGGAGATCGACCCGCCGGGCGAGTTGATGTAGAGCATGATGTCTTCGTCGCCCTGGCCGTCGAGATAAAGGATCTGCGCGGCGAGCTGGTTGGCGATGTTGTCGTTGACGTCGGTGCCAAGGAACACGATTCGTTCCTTGAGCAGGCGGTTGTAGATGTCGGCAGCACCGAGGTCGAGCCCGGTGGGTTGGGCCATCATCGGCGCGAGGGGCAGCTGATCCATGTGCCGGAGGTTAGCGGCCACCTCCGGCACTCCGACACCGAACCGTGCTGCGATGTTGCAATGGTGCCGACGGCGCGACTCGAACGCGCACTGGCCAGGACCTAAACCTGGTGCCTCTGCCAATTGGGCTACGTCGGCGACACGCAGATCGTATCCAGGCCAGACGACCACCCGGACCCCATGGCCCACCGCCCCCTGTCCAGACCCGGTTTCCGGCCGCCGAACTGGCGGCCGCGTGATGCTTCTGCCGGTATTCAGGGGTCGGCAACGACAGCAAACAATCCCGCACCACCGGGGCCCAGTGTGCGATCGGGCGACGCCATCTGCCATCGTGGCCCCGTGCCCGAAGGCCACACGATCCACCGGCTGGCCAAGGACCAGGGCAAGGACCTCATGGGCCGCGAGGTGGCGGCCATGTCGGCCCAGCCCCGGTTCACCGAAGGCGCGGCCCGCCTCGACGGCCAACTCATCGAGCGAGTCGAGGCCTGGGGCAAGCACCTTTTCCACACCTTCGACACGGGCGACGTGCTGCACGTACACCTCGGCCTCATCGGCTGGTGGACCCGCAGGGCCCCCGACCTCGACGACGGGGCCTTCGAGGAGCCCACCCCGACCACCCGTCTCCGTCTCACCGGCGAAGGCGTGGCCTGGGACCTCACCGGACCAATGGTGTGCCGGGTCATCGACCCCGACGAGCAGGCATCAGTGGTGGCCAAGCTCGGCCCCGACCCGCTGCGCCGCAACACCGACCCCGAGCCGGTGTGGTCCCGCCTCCAGCGCAGCGCCAAGGCCGTCGGCATCTTGCTGATGGAACAGGACGTGGTAGCCGGAATCGGCAACGTGTACCGCTCCGAGATCCTCAACATCGTGGGCATCGACCCTCGCCGTCCAGGGCGAAACGTCACCCGCTCCGAGTTCGATGCCCTGTGGGCCGAGACCGTTCGTCAACTGCGGCTCGGGGTCCGCCGCAACAAGATCGTGACCATGTCGACCGAAGAGTTGCCCGGACCGATATCGAAGCTCGCTCGGGGCGAGGGGCGCTACGTCTACAAGCAGGAAGAGTGCGGCCGCTGCCACACCCCGCTCGACATCTACCCCCTGGCCGGTCGCACCACCTGGAGCTGCCCCACCTGCCAGCCCGGCTAGCCCCAACCGAGCGAACCCAGCGAAATTGCGTACCGCTTCGGCTTTTTGAGGGTCTTCTAGGAGTGGAGTTGGGTTCGAAGGGCGGCTAGGGCCTGACCTCGGTGGGAGATGGCGTGCTTGGCGGCTTTGCCCATCTCGGCGAAGGTGCGTCCGCCTGCGGCGTCGGGCACGAAAACCGGGTCGTAGCCGAAGCCACCCTCGCCCCGGGGTGCGCCGGCGATGTGGCCTTCCACGGTTCCCTCGGCCACCAATTCGGAGCCGTCGGGGCGTTGCAGGACGATCACACAACGGAACCGGGCTCGGCGCTCCTCCAGGTCGGGGCGGCTGGCCAACTCGGTCAGCAACCGGGTCACGTTGTCGGTGTCGCTGGCCGTATCACCGGCGTAGCGGGCGGAATGGACGCCGGGCGCACCTCCGAGCGCATCGACCTCGAGGCCAGAGTCGTCGGCCAGGGCCGCCAACCCGGTGGCGGCCACCAGCGCCGATGCCTTCAGGCGGGCATTGTCCACGAAGGTGTCGGCATCCTCGATGACGTCCGCAACTTCAGTTGGTCGGGGTACGAGGTCGAACAGGTCACCGAGGATCTCCCGTAGCTCGACCACCTTCTTGGGATTGGCCGAAGCCAACACCACCCGCTCACGCGTTGCCGATGCGCTGTCGAGCGCTTCCCCACCGGGCCCGTGTTCGCCGGCCACGGTGGCTCAGCCCGCCGTACGGGGGGTGGGCGGTGTGGCCAAGACCTCGTCCTGCATGGCCGCGATGCGGGCGATTCCCGATTCGGCCAGTCCGAGAAGTTGGTCGAGCTCGGTCCGAGAGAAGGCGGCACCTTCGGCCGTTCCCTGGACCTCGATGAACGATCCCGAGCCTGTCATGACCACGTTCATGTCGGTCCCGGCCCGCACGTCTTCCACGTAGGGCAGGTCGAGCATGGGGATGCCATCGATGATGCCGACCGACACTGCTGCGCAACGGTCGATGAGCGGGTGCTTGGAGATGCCCTTGGCCTGCATGACCCGAGTCAGCGCATCGTGCAGCGCCACGTAGCCGCCGCATATGGCTGCGGTCCGGGTACCACCATCAGCCTGAAGCACGTCGCAATCGACGATGACCTGACGTTCGCCGAGAGCCTTCATGTCGCACACCGAACGCAACGAACGACCGATCAGCCGCTGGATCTCCTGGGTGCGTCCGGACTGCTTGCCCTTGGCCGCTTCCCGGCCGATCCGCTCGGAGGAGGCACCGGGCAGCATCGAGTACTCCGCGGTGACCCACCCTTCGCCCTTGCCCTTCATCCAGCGGGGAACGTTCTCGTCGACTGACGCGGTGCACAGAACCCGGGTGCCGCCGAAGCTGACCAGCACCGACCCTGCGGCCTGCACGGTGAAGTCACGTTCGAAGGTGATGGGACGCAGTTCATCGGGTTGACGGCCGTCGGCTCGCATGTTT
>JBDTBS010000273.1:0-7583 GCA_039924035.1 Aquihabitans sp.
CGGCTTTCTATGGCCGTCGTCGCAGGCTGCCGCACAAGACGACGCGCAGAGCGATGCGAAGACCGAGCAGGAGGACGCGGCCAAGTGCCTGTTCACCAAGGCCGATGCCGTCGAGGCCAACGGCGGCCCGCTCGGAGCATCCATCTGGGGTCGGCTGTGCCAGGTGAAGGATGGCAAGGCTGCCTACCCCGAAGGTGCGGAGATCACGGTCTTGCTCGACGGTGAGGTCGTTGGGACCGATACCACCGGCGCCGACGGTGCCTACGTCGTCCCCATTCCTGCCAACGGTACCTACGTGGTGCAGCTGGACATCGAGACCCTGCCCGACGGGTTCTCGCTCACCAACGAAGATCTCGCCACGTTGAGCAACCTGAAGATCAACCTCGGCGACCAGCAGGCCGTGTTCCGGTTGGGCGAAGACACGCGGGGCCAACGCACCTTCTCCGACTATGCCACCACCGTGATCAAGGGCCTGCGGCTCGGTTTGATCCTGGCCGTAGCGGCCATCGGCCTATCCCTCGTCTACGGCGTGACCGGCCTGGTGAACTTCGCCCACGCCGAGTTGGTGACCATCGGGGCCATGTTCGCCTATCTGTTCGACCGAATGGGCATACCGTTCTGGCTGACCATTCCGTTGGCCATGGGCGTGGGTGCGGCTGCCGGCCTGTTCAACGACGTCGGATTGTGGCGGCCGCTGCGCAAACGTCGCATGGCCTTGCTGTCGATGATGGTGGTGTCGATCGGCCTGTCCACCGCCGCTCGCAACATCATCCAGGTCATCTTCGGACCCAACGGCAGGCGCTACTCGCAGGCCAGTGGGCAGCTAGAGCGGTCCTACGGGCCGTTTCGGCTCACCCCCAACGATCTCATCATCATGGTCATCTGCGTGGTGGTCTTGGTGGGCATGACGATCATGCTGCGCCGGACCCGGTTGGGTACCGCTATTCGAGCGGTGGCCGACAACGCCGATCTCGCAGCCTCGTCTGGTATCGCCGTCGACCGGGTGATCACCATGGTCTGGATCATCTGTGGCACGTTGGCCGCACTCGGTGGCGTGCTCTACGGCCTCTCGGTCAACGTGCGCTTCGACACCGGGTTCATCCTGCTGCTGTCGATGTTCGCTGCCGTGGTCCTCGGAGGGCTCGGCAACGCCTACGGTGCCATCCTCGGAGCCATAGTGATCGGCGTGGCCCAGGAGACGAGCGGCCTGCTGGTCGACACCGCCTACAAGTTTGCCATCGCGCTGTTCGTGCTGATCCTCGTGCTGCTCGTGAGACCACAGGGGATTCTCGGGCAGCCGGAGCGGTTCGGATGAGGGGGGACCACCGATGAGTTGGCTGAGCATCCTCGCCCTGGCCCTGCAGACGGCCGTCGGCTTTCAGGCGGCCTGGTATGCGCTGGCCGCCGTCGGCCTGAACCTCCACTTCGGCTACACCGGCTTGTCCAACTTCGGTCAGGTCGGCTTCTTGTTGGTCGGGGCCTACGGCGTCGGCATCGCCGCCGACCAGGGCTGGTCGATCTGGGTCGGCTTCGGGCTGGGTATCGGCGCAGCCGTACTCCTCGGCCTGGCCCTCGGCATACCCACCCTGCGGCTACGGGGCGACTACCTCGCCATCGTCACCATCGCCGCCGCCGAGATCCTCCGCCTGGTGGCCAATGCTCGACCCAGCGAACCGATCACCGGCGGCTCTCAGGGCATCGGCGGTCTCAGCAAGCTCGGGTTCTACCGCCCCAACTTCATTCCCTCAGGGCGCTACGGGATCGGCAATTCGTTCGTGTTCAACTCCCGGCAGCTCTGGGCCATGATGTGGGTATGGGGTCTCGTGATCCTCGCCACCCTGCTGGTCCGAGCCCTGGTCCGCAGCCCGTGGGGTCGAGTGCTCCTGGCCATCCGTGAGGACGAAGACGCGGCCACTGCGTTGGGCAAGAACGTGGTGGTCTACAAGCTCCAGTCGTTCGTTCTCGGTGGCACCATCGGAGCCGTCGCCGGATCGTTCGTGGTGCTCTACGACGGCGCTGTGAGTCCGACCCGATGGATCGCCCCGCTCACCTTCGCCCTCTATACCGTGGTGATCCTCGGCGGGGCCGGCACCGTATGGGGTCCAATAGTCGGGGCCGTCGTCTACTGGTTCATCCTCGACGTGTTCGACGGCGTCCTCAACAACATGTGGTTCGAAGTCAGCAACACCCAGGCCGGCGCCATTCGCCTGGCCCTCATGGGCATCGGTCTCATGTTGTTGATGATCTATCGCCCTCAGGGGATTCTGGGCAGCAAGAAGGAGATGCTGGCCGGTGCAAGATGATCCCGTCCTGAGTGAGGTACCCGCCGAAGTTGGTGTGGCCAAGCCCGACCCGATCCTGGTGGTCGATGGCGTCACCCGTCGCTACGGGGGCCTGGTGGCCGTCGACGTGGACCACCTCGAGATCCAACGGGGGGTCATCACCTCGCTGATCGGCCCCAACGGGGCCGGTAAGACCACCTTCTTCAACCTGCTGTGCGGCTTCGACAAGGCCGACGGTGGCATCTGGACGTTCGAAGGTGACAAGGCCAATGGGGTGAAGCCCCACGAACTGGCTCGTCGGGGCATGGTCCGCACCTTCCAACTCACCAAGACCCTGGGGCGGATGACCGTCCTAGACAACATGCTCCTGGCCGGCAGCGCCCAGAGCGGCGAGCACCTGCTCAAGGCCCTGGTGAAGCCCTTGTGGAAGGCTCAAGAGCAGGCCAACATCGAACGGGCCAACGACCTGCTGGCCCGCTTCAAGCTCGACCATCTGGCCAACGAGTATGCCGCCGGTCTATCGGGTGGCCAGCGCAAGCTCCTGGAGATGTCTCGGGCCCTCATGGCCGAACCCACCCTGGTCATGCTCGACGAACCGATGGCCGGCGTGAACCCGGCCCTCACCCAGAGCCTTCTAGGCCACGTCACTGCCCTGCGTGACGAGGGCATGTCGGTGCTGTTCGTGGAGCACGACATGGACGTGATCATGACCATCAGCGATTGGGTGGTCTGCATGGCCGAAGGGCGCGTCATCGCCGAAGGTCGCCCGGCCGACATCGCCGGCAACCCGGCGGTCATCGAGGCCTACCTCGGCATCGATCACGGTGGCGCCACCAAGGGGGTCATCAAATGACCGAGCACAACGAGCTGGCGGCACCCGACCCGGTGGTGGCCGGTATCCCCGAGGTGTCTCAGGGCGAGGTGATCCTGGCCGCCACAGACCTGGTGGCTGGCTACCTACCCGGTGTCGACATCCTCAACGGAGCATCGCTCGAGCTGCACCGCGGCGAGCTGGTGGGAATCATCGGTCCCAACGGTGCTGGTAAATCCACGCTCATCAAGACCTTGTTCGGTCTGGTCGACGTTCGATCCGGACACGTGGAGCTAGACGGCGAGGACATCACCGGGTTGGCGGCCCACGAGCTGGTGGCCCGGGGCGTCGGCTACGTCCCCCAGACCCGCAACGTGTTTCCGTCGCTCACCGTCGAAGAGAACCTCAAGATGGGGATATACCTTCAGCCGAGCCGGTTCGCCGAGCGCATGGAGGAAGTGGCCGGGCTGTTCCCGATGCTCTCGGAGCGTCGCAAGGAACGGGCCGGGCTCCTCTCGGGAGGCCAGCGCCAGATGGTGGCCATGGGCCGTGCGCTCATGACCGACCCGTCGGTGCTGCTCCTGGACGAGCCGTCGGCTGGCCTGTCGCCCATCAACCAGGACGAGGTCTTCGCTCGCATCGATCAGGTGAAGCGAGCCGGAGTGTCGGTGGTGATGGTGGAGCAGAACGCCCGCAAGTGCCTGCAGATCGCCGACATGGCCTTCGTGCTGGATCAGGGCAGCACCGCCTACTCGGGAACTGGTCAGGCCCTCCTCGACGATCCCACCGTGATCGAGCTCTACCTCGGGACGCTCGCCCGCGAGATCTGACCCGCTGGTCGACATCATCGAAGGGGCAGGCGGTTCTGTCGACGCTCCTGCCCGCAGCCAGCGATCCTCGAACCTCGCCGCCGGTGGCTTGGGACGCGAAGAGGGGGCGGACCCTTAGGCCCGCCCCCTCTTCGGTTCAGATCAGCTGGAGGGACGGCTATTCGCCGACCACCACCTGCTCCATGGTTTCGTAGCTGCCGTCATCACCGAAGACGTACACGTCGTACGAGCCAGCCGAGGGCTCGCCGTAGTCAGTGAAGTCGAGGGCGCCAGAGGCACCGTCGTAGTCGATGTCCTTGCCGTCGGCGAGGAGGTCGGCGCAATCCTTGAAGGTGTCGCACTTCTCGTCGGCATCGCCTTCAGGGCGGGTGATGCTGCTGATGTTCGCGGCGATGTCAAAGGGTGCGTCCGACTCGGCCTTCTGGGCCGCGAGGGCGATCGCCATCACGCAGTCGTAGGACTGGGCGGAGTAGATCGGCGACTCGACGTCGGGAGCGAACGCTGCAAAGGCTTCAGGGAAGAAGCTGGCACCGCTCTCGGGAGCAGCCGAGGGGGCCGTTCCCTTGATGTCGGCCGTGATGGCCGGCTTCGACTCATCGACGTTCAAGTACAGCTCGTTGGACTGCATGCCGTCGGTGACGTAGATGGTGGTCTCGGAGAAGTCGACGCCCTGCTTGAGCATCTCAGCGAGAACCTTGCCACCGTCTTCGGGGTAGCCGATGAGGGCGACGGCATCGGGGGTAGACCCGACAACCTTCTCTACCTCGGCATCGAAGCCCGTGCCCTGATCGTCGTAGGTGACGTCGGCGACGATCTTCGCACCAGCATCTTCAAGTGCTGGTGTGAGGAAGCGCACGAAGCCGGTGCCGTAGTCGGTGTTCTGCGCGATCACCGCAACGTTCTGCTTGCCGTCGTCGAGGATCGACTTGGCCAGAGCCTGAGCTTGCAGGTTGTCGGCCGGCGGGGTCCGGAAGTAGAGGCCCTTGTCGGGCCACTGGGTCAGGTCGCTACCCGTGTTGGACGGCGAACACTGGACGGTCCCTCCGGCGGTCACCTTGTCGATGATCGACTTGGAGGTACCCGAAGCGGCGGCACCGATGATGGCATCGACGTTCTCGTTGTTGACCAGTTGGTCGACCGAGGTGATGGCCAGGTCGTCGTTGGCGCCTCCGCCATCGTCCTGGACGATCAAGCGAACGGGCTTACCGTTGACGCCACCGGCGGCATTGATGTCGGCCACCGCCATCTTGGCGCCAGCGATCATGGGCGGGCCGAGCTGAGCAAGGTTTCCGCTCTGGGGGAGAACGGCGCCGAGTACGAGCTCGCCGTCGCCTTCGGTGCGGCCACCGTTCTGGTCGGCTGGTACTGGGCCGTCTTCTTCGGCGGGCTCGGTGGTGTCGCTACCGGCCGCTGCTGTCGTGGTGGTGTCGTCCTTCTTCGTGTCCTTGGCGCCGTCGCTATCGCTCCCGCAGGCTGCGAGGAACAGCGCAAGGCTGATGCCGACTGCGGACAGTTTTGCTGCCCTACTCGTGGTTCGCATGTGTTCCCTTTCCCTCGACGATCTGGATTGTTCGTCTGGGGCATCCTATGGCTGTGGTCACAGCGGCGGGGACAAAAAGGCCGGGAATGTGCGAAGCGGCACGCGGGCGCCACAATGAGGCTGTGCTCGATCATCTGCCCGCTCTTCCTCCTGGCGCCGAAGCCGATGCCGTTCTGCGTTTGCAGAGGGTGCTCCGTGGCCACGAATCGTTGGTTGTCGCATTGTCTGGCGGCGCCGATTCGGCGTTCCTGGCCTGGGCCGCCACCCGAGAGCTAGGAGCCGATCGGGTGCGGTGTGTGACGGCGGTATCGGCATCGCTGGCCGGGTCCGAGCTGGAGGACTGCCAGGCCTTGGCCGACGAGTGGGGCCTGTCGTGGTCGACGGTCGAGACCGACGAGTTGGCCAACGACAACTACGCGATGAACGACGCCGACCGCTGCTACCACTGCAAGGCCGCGCTCTCCGATGCTCTCGGACCGATCGCTGATGCCACCGATGGAACCGTGGCCCTCGGGGTCAACCTCGACGACCTGGGCGATCACCGGCCGGGGCAGCGGGCCGCGGCCGAACGGGGAGCGGTGTTCCCACTCGTGGAAGCCGAGTTCACCAAGGATCTGGTCCGGTCGGTGTCGCGGGCCTTCGGCCTTCGCACAGCCGACAAGCCGGCCGCCGCCTGCTTGGCCTCCCGGGTGCCCTACGGGACACCGGTGACCTTCACCGTGCTGGCCGAGGTGGAGGCGGCCGAGCTGGGTCTGCGGAGGATCGGTTTCGACGACCTGAGGGTCCGGCACTACCGCGACACGGCCCGCATCGAGGTCCCCGTAGACCGGTTGGCCGACGTGGTCGAGCACCGGGCCGCGGTGGTGCGCGCCGTGCGTGCTGCCGGCTACCAGTACGTGACGCTCGATCTCGAGGGTCTGCGCTCGGGCAACCTGAATGCCGCGCTCGGGGACAGCATCCGCCCCTGAATGCCCGCTCACCGTGTTGAGAAAGCCACGGTCTGTGGGAGTTTCAGATTAGGGCTATAGGACTGGCCGTGGCGTGACGATACCGCCATCATGCCCGCCTCTCGTTCTCTCACCACGGCCTTCGGCCTGGCCATCACCGCGCTCTTAGCGGTGACGGCCTGCGAGCCTGTACCCACCACCACAACGACCACCTCCCCGGTGGTCACTGCCCCTCCGACCACCACCACTCCGCCGGGCTCGAGTGGGTGGACGCTGGTGGGTGGCGACGAGTTCAACGGTACGGCCGTGGATGGCTCGAAGTGGAAGGCGTACCACAACACCTACGGCGACGGGAACAAGGAGTTGGCCTGCCTGACGCCCCAGAACGTGGTCGCTTCGAGCGGCACACTCAAGATCACCAGCCGACAAGAGGAACGGACCTGCCCGAGTGGCAGCGTCCGTCAGTACACCTCGGGGTTCATCGGCTCCCGCGAAACGGGTACCTACTACCCGGCCTTCGGTCGCTTCGAGATGCGGGCCAAGGTGCCCCACGCCCAAGGTTTGTGGCCGGCGTTCTGGCTCCGCCACCGCAACGGGGCCAGCACCGCCGAGGTCGACGTGATGGAGTACTTCCACGCTTCCAACCCCGGCAGGAGCCACGGGACCCTCCACCTCGATGGTCGCACGAACCTCTCGAAGAACCGCATCGACTTCGAATCTCCGGCCGGTCCCTCGGCTTGGCACACCTGGGCCGTGGAGATCAGCCAGGACCCAGCTGGTGTCCGCTTCGAGTTCTTCATGGACGGGCAGAGCTACCACTCCTACGTGGATACCCAGCACAACTGGTTGAGCAGCGCCGACCCGGCTGGATCCTGGGACATCGCCATCAACCAGGCTGTCGGCGGCTCCTGGAGCGGAGACCCCGATGGAGTCCTCGGGTTCTTCCCCAACATCAACCGGTGTGCCCAGGGCGGCACCCCACCATCGGCCTGCACCACCAGCGGCATCAACCGGGTCGACTGGACCGATCCGGCCAAGACCACCTACGAGATCGACTACGTGCGGGTGTACACCCGGTAGTCGTGCTTCAACCGGCTTCTACCTACGCCTGCCCGGCATGGCCGGTCAGGCGCAGGTCGAAGCCGGCGGTGGGCTGCGACTTCCAGTTGAGGT
>JBDTBS010000274.1:0-2777 GCA_039924035.1 Aquihabitans sp.
ACAAGCCCGAGGAGCAGGTCCAGAACAAGAAGCTCGAGCAGGAGTTGGCCCAGCAGGAGCCTCCCCCAGACGAATACCTAGAGCCGCCCGAAGACGCAGCAGCGTTGGCTCAACAGAAGAACAAGCAGCGCGAACCAGATGCTCCGAACGCTGCTGCTGCCGGATTCCAGATCCCCCGAGCGTTGGTACTGGGCGCCCTCTATGGAGGGGGTCCGCTGGTCCTGGTGCTGAGCATCTGTGGGGCGATCGTCGGCTACAAGACGTTGCGTCGGAAACGTCGTCGGACACGCGGCACCGTCGTCCAGCGGGCCAGCGCGGCCTGGACCGAGGTGGTCGACCGCCTCCGAGATCAGGGTCTGAATGTCCCTCGGGGCATGACCCGTCGGGAGTTCGCGGCCGCATCGACCGATATCGGGTGGTCCACCGGGTTGCCCTTCGCCTCCCGGGTGGACTTGGCCATGTTCGGCCCCGACGACCCTGACGATGGGGTGGTCGAAGAGCTATGGGCATCTGGCTTGACCGAGTTGAAGGCCGCTCGCGAGCCGCTCACCCGACGTCAACGCTTCCGTGCCGCAGTATCCCTTACCTCACTGCGAGGGCAGAAGTGATGGCCATGAGAGGGCAACCATGCAACTGAAGCTCACCCTCCAACGAGCGGGGACCGTCGACGGCCAAGACATCCTCGTAGATGCCGATAGCACGACGACGGTCGGTGGCCTGGCCTCGGCCATAGCCCGCCGCGACCCCTCGCGAGCCGGTCAGCCCGATCCTGGCTCGGTCACCATCCGAGTCGACGGTGTGGCCGGGGCTGTGGTGCTCGACCCAGACCTGCCGCTGGCTGACGTACCCCTACGGTCGGCCGACCACATCGCTCTTCAGGGCGAGGGTGGCACCTATGTGGACGGCGGAGATCAGCGGGGTGCGGTGGCGGTCATCTCTGTCGTGGAGGGTCCCGATCACGGCAAGCAGTTCAACCTGCGCAGCGGCGCCAACCAGATCGGACGGGAGGCTGGAAACGAGGTCCGGCTAAGCGATCCACTGGTGTCCAAGCGCCATGCCCGGTTCAACGTCACCGACATTCTCGAGGTGATCGACCTCGGGTCGGTCAACGGGGTGCTCGTCGGCGACGCACTCGTGGACCGAGCGATGCTCCGCAAGGGCGACGAGGTGCTGATCGGCGAGTCGCTGCTGCGAGTGGATCAGCTCAACCGCCTCAATCAAACGGATGCTGTCGGCCAGACGATCGAGTTCAACCGGTCGCCCTATCTGGATCCGGTCTACGTCGGCAAGGAACTCAAGGCCCCGGACCCCCCTCCACCTCCGCAGCGCCGCCGGTTTCCGGCGATTGCCATGGTGGCCCCGATGCTGTTCGGCCTCGTCCTCTACGTCTTCACCCGGAACTTGCTGACGCTGCTGTTCATGGGGCTGAGCCCGGTGATGCTGGTCGGGACCTACTTTGAGGGCAAGCGTTCGGCGAAGGCTGATCTCCGCCAAGCCACAGAGCAGTTTCGTGCGGCACTCGACCACCTGCGCGCCGTCCTGACCGAAGTGCAGGCGGTCGAGACGGTGGAGCGAGGCAAGGAACACCCGGCTACGACGGTCGTGGTGGCCGCTGGTGCGCCTCGGGACCCGCTGCTCTGGGTGCGTCGACCGGACCGTCATGGGTTCTTGGAACTGAGGCTTGGCTTGGCCAGCCTGCCGACAAGGTCGACGGTGGAGCTCCCAGGGGCCAACAACACGGTCCCTGAGCTGTGGGCCGAGCTCATCGAGGTGATCGACGATCACCACCTGGTCGCTGATGTCCCGGTCGTCGGGGCGATGCGCAGCTGTGGGGTTATCGGCGTGGCTGGGAGCCTCGATGCTTCGCTCCACCTGGCCCGAAGCCTGGTGGTCCAGGTTGCCGGACTCCATAGTCCCGCTGAAGTGATGATCGGAGCGCTGCTGCCGGCGGAGACATCGAGCCATTGGGACTGGCTCAAATGGCTGCCTCACACCTCGTCGGCGCACAGCCCCATCGACAGCCCCCTGCTCACCTCGGGATCGCACGGTGCCAATGCGCTGGTTGCCGCTCTCCGCGACCTGGTGACGCTGCGGACTGAGGCCCGGCGGGATGCCGGGACCGATGATGGGCCCGGGCCGGCGTGTGTGATCGTGGTCGATGACGATGTGCCTGTCGACCGGTCTCTGCTGGTGGACCTAGCCGAGCGGGGCCCAGAGCAAGGTGTGCATCTCATCTGGGTTGCCCCTAGTGTCGAGGCCCTTCCTGCCGCCGCTGAAACCTATGTGGCCCACGACGAACGGACCGGGCAGTCCGTCGTCGGGTTCATCGAAGGAGGGCGTCAGGTCTTGCCGGTGGCTGGAGACCTGACGACGGGGACCGAGGCGCTGACCTTCGCGCGAGCGCTATCGCCGTTGGTCGACGCGGGTGCCCTTCTCGACGATGGTGGCGACCTACCAAAGCAGGTGTCATTTCTCGATCAGGTCGGATCCGAGCTGGCAAACGCCCCCGCCTCGATCGTCGAACGATGGCACCTCAGCGATTCGCTGCCGACTCCGGGCAAACGACCACGCAAGCGCGCCGGACCGCTTCAAGCGGTGGTCGGAGCAACAGCCCAAGGGTCGATCCAGCTAGACCTGCGCGCCCATGGACCACACGCGCTCGTTGGTGGCACCACTGGCGCGGGCAAGAGCGAATTTCTCCAGAGCTGGATCCTGGGGATGGCCAGCACTCACAGCCCGTCCCGCGTGACCTTCCTCTTCGTCGACTACAAGGGCGG
>JBDTBS010000275.1:0-3964 GCA_039924035.1 Aquihabitans sp.
GAAGGTCGGTGAGAAGATCGACCGCGTCGGGCACATCGAACACGGCCTCGGTGGGCGGCGCGTTGCGTCCGTTGTCGTTGTCGACAGTTTCCAGGCCGAGGCCCGACAGCCATGTGGTGAAGAACCACTCGTCGGCCTTGAAGGCCAGTGGCTTGTCAGATACGCCGGCGTCCTTGAGCGCCTGGGCCATCTCGCGGAGCTCGGCGAACGTGGTGGGTGGCTTCTCCGGATCGAGGCCGGCCTTCTTGAAGTGGACCTTGTTGTAGTAGAGCACCGGCGTGGACACGTTCATGTAGGCCGGATAGAGAACACCATCGACCGAGAAGGACTCGCGGGCCACGAGATCGAGCTGCTTGGGGTCGTAGTCATCGGCCTCCATGCAGGCCCCACCGGGCAGGACCTGGCCCTTGTCGACCATCTCACCGAGCGCCGTATCACCCACGTAGACCATTTGGGGCAGTTGCTTCGGTGTGGACGATGCCCCTTCGTACTTGCGCAGCATCTCCTCATAGGAGGCTCCCTGGCTATTGGCCGTGACCACCACCTTCTTCTGGCTGGCGTTGAACCGCTTGGCCATGTCTTGCAGGACGGCATCGGGTGACCCACCGAGGCCGCCGTACCAAAGGTCGACGTTCACGGTGCCGGTGGCATCGTCGAGAGCATCGAGCGGACAGTCGTCGGCAAGGGACTCGCCGCCCTTCTCGCCCGAAGCGCGGCCACCGCCATCACCAGATGAAGGAGGCGAGCCACAGGCCGCCACCAGCAGGCTCACGGTGCAACCCAACGCTATGGAGGCGGTACGGAACCCGCCGGAACGACGGGTGGAACCCGTGGTGATGGTCGACATGAAGATGCCTTTCGTTCGGGTCACTTCACCGCTCCTGCGGTGAGGCCTCGGATGATGTGTCGTTGGAATGCCACGAGCACGATGCCCACCGGCACCGCGCTGACGAGCGCGGCGGCGATGGCCACGTTGGCCTGGGCGATGTTCTCGGCGATGCCGGACTTGAGCGCTATCTGCAGCGTGTTGGCGCTGCTCTTCTCGATGATGGCTCGGGGCCACAGGTACTGGTTCCAGGCCGACAGAGCAGCGATGACGGTGAAGGCCGCGATCACCGGCCGGGCCAAGGGCACCGCGAACTTGACGAGGAACGAGACGTGCCCGTATCCATCGATGCGGGTGGCGTCCTGAATGTCGACGGGGATACCCCGGAATCCCTGACGGATGAGGAACGTCCCCATGGCCGAAGCCGCGAACGGCAGCACCAGGCCCTGCATCGAGTTGATCCATCCGAGCTGGCGGATCAGGGCCACGTTGCCCACCAGGGTGACCTCAAGGGGCAGCAGCAGGGTGGCCATGAACAGACCGAACAGGATCTTCTTGAACGGGAACTCGAGGAACACGAATGCATAGGCAGCCAGGATGGATGTGACCAGCTGGCTCACGGTGATGAGCACGGCCATGGTGAGGCTTCGCACCATGGCATCGCCGAGGCTGGCTGAGTCCCAAGCTTGGGTCCACACCGCGGCCCCCGTGGCCACCACAGCAGCGCCCACCACCAGCACGCTGATGGACACGCCCGACAACACGGCCACGGCTGGAGGACGCCGGGCTCCGTCGAGCAATCCGATGATCTGGGTGATGGCCACCACGACCACGGCCAACGCCCACAGTCCGGCGCTACTTCCGTCGGCGTGGTGCAGCGACTGGAACAACGGACCGGTGGTGATGGCCACCGCTGCCGTGCCCCCGACGATGGCTACCAGACGGGCCGGAGAGGCCACCTCGGCCCAGTGGCGACGCCACGACGGCAGACCTGAGCCGACCCGTTGCAGCCAAGCGAAGGCCATGGCCACGAGCGCCGTTCGTACGACCACCGAAACGATGCCACCGGTGAACCAGGTGCGGTTCTTCCAGTCGATCAGCACTGGGTGTAGCGGCTTGCCCTGGTTGATGTAGGCGATCGGTGGGGACAGCGCCTGGATCAACGTGAAGGCAATGGGTAGGAGCACCAGAAGCGACAGCAGCGACAAGAAGCCGTACTGCCCGGCGATGCCCAAGTTGCGTCGAGCCGACGATCGGCCGACCTTCGACTCGGCCGGAGGCTCGAAGATCGGCCCTTCGTCGCCCACGAGTTGCGCGTCAGTTGTCATAGTGGACCCGCCGATCGAGGATGGCGAACTGGAACGTCGTGACCACCAGGGTCACGAAGAACAAGCCGACCGACAGCACCGCTCCGGCCCCGTAGTTCTGGTTCTGGCGGAAGATCTTGTAGACGAGCGTCTCGGAGGACCCTGCCGGTCCACCACCGGTGATGATGTCGATCTGGGCATAGGCCTGGAACCCGAACACCACCAGGACCACGGTGAGGAACAGCAGCACCGGGGAGATCAACGGCAAGGTCACCTTCACCAACCGTCTGATCGGCCCGTAACCGTCTAGTCGGGCCGCTTCCATGAGTTCCTCGGGAACGGCCTGCAGGCCGGCGAGCACGATCACGAAGGCCAGGCCGAGGTTCTGCCACACCGAAGGGATGGCGGCTGCGAATAACGACCAGCCCCGTTCGTTCAGCCAGTTGACCTGGAATACCCCGACGACCGGGTTGAACAGATACAGGAAGATCACCGAGCTCACGGCCACCGAGCTGGCCAGCGTCGACGAGAAGATGGCTTGGAAGACCTTGATGCCCTTGAGCTGACGATGGGCAGCCACCGCCAACAGCACACCGAAGATCAGACCGGCGGGCACGGTGTAGAGCACGAAGGTCAGGCTGTGCCAGAAGCCTTCCTTGAAGGCATCGCCGAACAGGATGTCCTTGTACTGCTCCAAGCCGACGTCGCGGTAAGAGGCGCCGCTGCGCTCCGACTTGTAGCGGCCCCAGCCGAGCAGGTTGAAGAACGGCAGGTAGAAGAAGATGACGAAGACGGCGGCCGATGGGGCCAGGAAAGCAGCAGCCAGACCAACTTCGCCGGCCTTGTACTTCTTGCGGCGTCGGGCCCTGGCCGGCGCTGCTTCGGCGGTCTCGGTCATGGGATCCGCTCGGTGGTCTGGGCATCGAACACGTGGACGTGCTCGGGGTCGACGCTGAGCGACAGCAGGCTGCCTGGGGGGTTGGTCACCATGCCCACCTGCCGCACGATCAACGGGTTGCCGTCGATCTCCGCGGATATGAGGCATTCGTGGCCAAGCCACTCGACGGCCTTGACCTCCACGCCGAAGCTGCCGTGGGGGTCGATGCGGAAGTTCTCAGGTCGTACCCCGACCACCAGGTCGCCGCCCGCGGGTAGTTGCGTCTTGAGGTCGGCGGGCAGCGGAAGGTGGCCGTTGCCGACATCGAGCTCTGTGCCGTCGGCCGACACCGTGGCGGGAATGCAGCTCATGGGCGGAGTGCCGATGAACTGGGCCACGAAGGTGTTGATCGGACGGTCGTAGATCTCTTGGGGGGTCCCCACCTGCTGGAGCTTGCCCTCGGTCATGACCGCCACCCGTGTGGCCATGGTCATGGCCTCCACCTGGTCGTGGGTGACGTAGACGATGGTGGTGCCGACCCGACGGTGCAGGTCGACCAGTTCGATGCGGGTCTGAGCCCGGAGCTTGGCATCGAGGTTCGAGAGCGGCTCATCCATGAGATAGGCCTGCGGGCGTCCCACGAAGGCGCGGGCCAAGGCTACGCGCTGGCGCTGGCCACCAGACAGGGCCGCCGGCTTGCGCTTCAGATAGGGCTCCAGGTCGAGCACCTTGGCCGCTTCGAGCACTCGGTTGTCGCGCTCGGTGCTGGTGAGCTTGCGGGCCGGATGATCCGGGCCGTCGACGTGATAGGTGCGGGCCAGCAGCGGTGACTCGATGTTGCGACGCACGGTCATGTGGGGATAGAGCGCATAGCTCTGGAAGACCATGGAGAGGTCACGCCGAGCCGGGTCGATGTCGTGGACCACCCGGTCGCCGATCGACAGCGTTCCTTCG